>CAYYGY010000232.1:0-1515 GCA_964471735.1 uncultured Eubacteriales bacterium | reverse complement strand
TACCGCTCATCACCTTGGCTATGTCAATGTATGTATCAAGTAACTTGCGATAGCTGTCAGGTGCACTGACAGCGATTACGACCGCCCCCGACGCCTCAAGCTTTGATTTGCTCTTTTCGTCGGTCACAGCAGTAACAAAAACCACATCAGGCCCGATTTCGGCAATCGCTTCAAAATCGGGAACTAAAGAATTGCCGACCTTTACGACGTCCTTATCCGTAACGCAGTTGTCCGAAACGCCTGCAAGCTGAGCGTCTGAGCCAAGCTCGACGATTATCTCAGTAACGGCAGGGGACAGAGAAACGACTTTCTGCGGACAGGCCGCTATCTCTGTGTCAAATGCACTCGCAGGATAGTCGGACTTAGCGGTACCGGCGCTGTCATCAGCATCACTGCAAGCGCACAGTAACATCAACACCGATGCCGCCAAAATTAACGAAATCAGCTTTTTCATACTAAGCTCCTAAAATTTGTTGTATATCGCAAGCACAGAGCGCTTGTTCCCTTCTCTGTCAATACCGCTCAGCCTTACACCGTTGCCGCTCATAAGTTCTGCGGCCCTGAAACTTTTCTGGGTAGAGCGGAAGGTCTCCTTTCCGTTGGAAATGACCACGATGTCACCGAATGAAAAATTGACCGAACCGCCGTGCCCGATTATGCGTTCTTCACCGTTGTCGTCAAATTCGGACACAGTAGAAAAGTGTTTTCCGCCTATCCTCTTTGCTAACTCCAGACTGCCCTTGTCGCGCTTTATCTTTTCTTTCCCAAACATAACTTACGCCTCTTTTTTGCTTTTTCTCGCCTTGTGGCGCAGAGATTTCTTCGGCTTTATGTGCACCGGTTCAGATAAAAACTCGTCTAAGTACGAGTTCCACTGCTCTTGTGTCGTTATATCACCGTCTTTGTTTGTGCCGTATGTTGCTATCAGCCTGCGGGTAAGGTCGTTGTACTCGTTTTTAACGCGAATCTTGTAAATTATGTTTGATACCAGTATGTACACCATGCATAAGCCAAATATTGCAGTAGGAAGGGTGAACACCAAAAAAATCTTCAGATTGTTGTCCGCAAGGATAAAATCATGAGATTGATTAGGTATAAAAATCAGTACTTCAGCAAGACCGAATACGCTTGATAAAATATATTTTTTAAACTTTATAAATATTACACTTGCAACGATAAGCACAAGTAAAACGGCTGTTATTCTTGTGTCATAAACCAGACTTGTGTATTGGCTGTGCGTTTTCTCCATATCGCTCAGATTAAGCATCAGCCCGAACAAAGTCGCCAGCATCAGCACAAAGTTTATCACCGCCAGTATAACAGCAACAACCTTTGTAACGCCAAACAGCCTGTGAGTCGGCAGTAAAACGCTCTTATTTGCGCAAACGTTTTCATCGGCCCTTTTTAAGAGCCTTGAGCGACTCGAATCAAAAAATTGATGTGCCAAAATGATCCACCTCTAAATCAATATTATAATGTATTATAATACATCAGTATAACATTTAAAAGGAGAAA
>CAYYGY010000231.1:0-1535 GCA_964471735.1 uncultured Eubacteriales bacterium | reverse complement strand
ACAATAATAAAGGTTGAGGGAGAGCACGTGATGATACAGCGTAACGGAGGCAGTCATTCGTGCCTGACGGTGCGCAAAGGCAAACGCTTTGTATCGCCGTACGATACGGGATACGGTATGCTGAATGTGGGCATAAAGGGAAACCGTGTTGAATCAGTTATCGACGAAAATGGCGGAAAAATTGAGTTAGAATATGATTTAGATATAAATTCTGATTATGTCAGCAAAAACTTAATCAAAATTAATATCAGGAGGATATAAAGATGTCTAAAATAGTAAAAAGAGCGGTGTCTGATATAAAGAATGCACTTCTTGAGGCTGCAGGAAAAGCTGTCGCAGATGAAAAATTCGCTGCGGTCGAGCTGCCGGCATTCTCGGTAGAAGTGCCGGCTGACAGAACTCATGGCGATTACGCAGTTAATGCAGCTATGGTATGGTCGAGAGCGTTGCGCAATGCACCCCGTAAAATTGCGGAAACCTTGGCAGAGTACTTCGATTTTACCGAAACTTATATAGATAGATTTGAAATAGCAGGCCCCGGCTTTATAAATTTTTTCCTTAACGACCGCTATTATTCTGACATTCTCAAGGATGTCGAAGCACAAGGCAAAGCCTATGGCAGGTCTGATTACGGCAGAGGTAAGAAAGTGCTTGTTGAGTTCGTGTCAGCAAACCCCACAGGTCCGATGCACATCGGAAACGCTCGCGGCGGTGCTCTTGGTGACTGCTTAGCGGCTGTTCTCGACTATGCCGGATACGACGTAGACCGTGAATTTTATATAAACGACAGCGGTAACCAAATTGAGAAGTTCAAGACCTCGCTTGAGGTTCGCTATCTGCAGATATACGACCCTTCTGTCGAGATGCCTGAGGATGCTTATCTTGGTGATGACATAGTTCAGCACGCTGCAAGATTTAACGAACTTTACGGCGATAAATATGTCAACACTGACAGCGAAACCAGACGTCAGGCGCTTTGCGACTATGCCTTGCCGCTCAACATTCAAAAACTTCACGATGACCTTGAAAAATACCGCATCAACTATGACTGCTGGTTTAAGGAATCCACCCTTCACAACAGCGGCGCAGTTGAGCAAACTGTCAAAATGCTGGTCGAAAGCGGCCACACGTATGAGCAGGAGGGCGCTTTGTGGTTCAAGTCGACCGATTTCGGCGAGGAGAAAGACAGAGTTCTTGTACGTGCAAACGGTGTGCCTACTTATTTTGTGCCTGATATTGCATATCATTACAATAAACTTGTTGAGAGAAAATATGACAAGGCGATAGATATACTCGGCGCAGACCATCATGGCTATATACCCAGAATGAAAGGCGCAATGCAGGCCTTGGGCGTTGACCCTGACCGCCTTGATATGGTCATTATGCAAATGGTTCGCCTTGTCAAAAACGGCGAAACCTACAAGTTGTCAAAACGTTCGGGTAAAGCTATCACATTGGAAACACTGCTTGATGAGGTGCCGATTGATGCGGCAAGACTGTTCTTTAACCTCAGAGAGCCTAACAGCCACCTTGAA
>CAYYGY010000230.1:0-1544 GCA_964471735.1 uncultured Eubacteriales bacterium | reverse complement strand
GCCGTTACACGATTTCCAGTCGTGCGCCTTAGACCAGCTCAGCCATCTCTCCAAATCTTTATATTGAGGACTAGATTATTATACATAAGAATGTATCAAAAATCAAGTGCAATTTTGCCTGTATGAATAAATGATTCCCATTTTGTAAAAATTATCATTATACATTAGTTCTTGGAGGGCGCTTTGTGTTTGTAACCTTATGCCGAACGTTGATACTTTTCGTTTTTGTTATAATTGGAATGAGGATAATGGGTAAGCGGCAAATTGGTGATATGCAGCCAAATGAGCTTGTGACGACTATACTGATCTCAGAAATTGCAACGATACCCATTCAGGATATAAAACAGCCGGTGATAAACGGCGTTATCGCGATACTGCTGCTTGTCAGCCTTGAGGTGCTGATATCGTTCGTGGCAATGAAATCCGACCGCATACGCCGTATGATAGACGGGCGTCCGACGATAATAATCCGTCACGGGGAAATAGACCAGACAGCAATGAAGAACCTCAGACTTACAGTTGACGACCTGCTTGAAAATTTGCGTCAGGAACAGGTGTTTAGGCTTGATGATGTCGAGTATGCGATAATAGAAACAAACGGGCATTTGTCAGTTATGCTCAAGCCGTCGGAACGTCCTTACACAGCAGGGCAGGCGGAGATAAAAGTGTGCGACGAAGGAATACAGGTGCCTGTGATATGCGACGGCAAGCTGAGAGATGAATTTATGCGCTCGGTAGGTATGACCAAAGCCCAACTCGACCTGACGCTTAAGCAGGCAAATGCATCGAAAGAGGACATCTTTCTTATGACCGTTGACGCGGCAGGAGAGTACAAGATTATAAAGAAAGAAGATGACCAATGAACAGACTTATAACTGTGGCGGTGCTAATGACGATCGTTGTTGCCATTTGCATAGTAGGATACTGCGTTGTCAGCGGTCTAGGCGACTCTGTCGGCCCTCTGCTTGAACAAGCTGATTATGCCGCCTCAACAGGTGACATCGAGGCGGCACGTGAGTTGTCCTGTAAGGCGGAAGAGGAGTTTGTAAAGCGCGAAAAGTGGGTTTCGATTTTTATTTATCACGAGTTGGTGGAGGAACTGGGCGTTCAGCTTTCTGCACTGCCTGATTTTGCAGAGGAGGAATCACAGGAGGAGTTTTTATCGGCGATAAATAGTGCTATAGTTATGCTTGGTCATGTTGTAAGCGATGAAAAGCCCTCGTTTTCAAACATATTTTAGCCGAGCGGCAAAACAAAACAAGCCTGACTCTAAAACATGAGTCAGGCTTGTTTTACTTGCCTTTTACAGCATATCTCAAACTGTTTGATTTAATTGATTGACGAGCCGGTGTCCTTCTTAATAACGTCGTGAGCACCGCCCTCAACGATGCTTGTTGCAGATACGAGGGTCAGCTTTGCCTTCTGCTGGAGTTCGGGAATCGACAGCGCGCCGCAGTTGCACATAGTCGAGCGGACCTTGCTGAGCGAAAGCGCTACGTTATCCTTAAGCGAGCCTGCGTAGGGAACATAGGAGTCAACGCCTT
>CAYYGY010000229.1:0-1547 GCA_964471735.1 uncultured Eubacteriales bacterium | reverse complement strand
AAAAAGCGTGACGATTTATACTTTGCAGGGCAGATGACAGGTGTTGAGGGGTATGTCGAGTCGGCGTCCAGCGGGCTTGTTGCAGGCATTAACCTTGCACACAGGATACTCGGCAAAAATCAGGTTGACTTTACAAAGCACACCGCAATCGGCGCACTGTCGAACTACATTACAGAAGGCGTATGCGGCAATTTCCAGCCGATGAATGTTAATTTCGGCATCATTGAGTCACTTGGGCAGAGGATAAAGAACAAGCAGGAAAGATACACCGCGATATCACTGCGGGCACTTGATACGCTTGATAAAATTATAGGAGAAGAATTATGAAACTTGCAATAGATGCACACGGCGGTGATAATGCGCCGCGCGAGATTATAAAAGGCTGTCATCTTGCAAAACGCGAGCTTGGTGCTGAGCTTGTGCTGGTAGGCAGACAAGACGAGATAATTAAAATTATGCAAGAGGAAGGCATTGACAAAAACGAGTTTGAGATTGTAAATGCCGACGTTTTACTTACCATGGAGGACGACCCGACATCTGTTGTTAAAGCAAAGAGCGATTCATCAATGGCGGTTGCTTTGAAGCTGGTCAAAGACGGTGTTTGCGACGGTGCGGTATCTGCAGGTAACAGCGGAGCTCTGCTTGTTGGTGCAACACTTATTGTTAAGCGCATCAAGGGCGTTAAGCGCGCAGCACTTGCAACTGTTTTTCCGTCTGATACAGGTCCGCTTATGCTTACCGACATCGGTGCCAACGTTGAGTGCAAGCCCGAGTACCTTGTGCAATTCGGTATGATGGGTGCTGAGTATATGAAAAATATGTTCGGCATTGAAAATCCCAAGGTTGCGCTGCTCAACCACGGAACAGAAGAGCATAAGGGTACACCGCTTCATCAGGAAGCCTACCAGATGCTGAAAGCTGATAATGAAATCAATTTTATCGGTAATGTTGAGGGCAGAGATATTGCCTTTGGCGGCACTGACGTTGCAGTAACCGATGGGTTTACAGGCAATATTGCCCTTAAAACCTACGAAGGCATCGGCAAAATGATGGCTAACAACATCAAGGGCATTTTTAAGCAGAACCTCATCACAAAAATAGGTGCGCTTTTTGTATTAAAGCAAATAAATGCATTCAAGAAAAAGTTTGACTACAAAGAGTACGGCGGTGCACCGCTCCTTGGCATAAGCAAGCCTATTATCAAAGCCCACGGCTCGTCTGATGCAAAGGCGTTCAAAAACGCAATCCGTCAGGCAATTGAGTTTGAAAAGAGCGGTATGATTGACGTTATTGCCCAAAAGTTGACAAGTCAACAATAATAGACTTGAAATTTGCATTGTTTTACTATATAATAGTGAAAAATGAAAGGAGTTACATTTTATGACAAATTTTGAACAGATAAAGAAAATTCTTGTTGAGCAGCTTGATCTTGATGAGGATATCGTTACACCCGAAACCACTATTGAGGACCTTGGCGTTGACTCGCTCGACCTTGTTGAAGCTGTTATGGCTATTGAGGATACATTTAACGTTAAAATCGAGGACGA
>CAYYGY010000228.1:0-1556 GCA_964471735.1 uncultured Eubacteriales bacterium | reverse complement strand
CGCTGACCTCTTGAATGCCATTCAAGCGCTCTCCCAGCTGAGCTATACCCCCATTCGGAACGGAGATATAGTAACATAACTATCACTATCTTGTCAAGCACTTTTTGATATTTTTATGAAAACAAAATCCAACACCTAACAAAAAGCGCCTGACCGACCGTCAAGGCGCCTGTTGTTTTAGTTTTTAAGGCTCTGCAGCGGCGCCGGTATGCGTCCGCCGCGATGTATAAACTTTGCGGGCGAGTATGTGCTGACTTTCATAACGGGACCGCTTCCCAGCAGACCGCCGAAGGATAACACATCGCCGACCTTTCTGCCGATAGCGGGAATAAGTCTAACCGCCGTCGTCTTGCTGTTGACCATGCCGATAGCGGCCTCGTCTGCGATTATACCCGAAATGACTTCCGCAGGCGTGTCGCCCGGTATGTTTATCATATCAAGTCCGACAGAGCATACAGCCGTCATAGCTTCCAACTTTTCTATTGTCAGAGCACCCTTGGTCGCCGCCTCTATCATACCTGCATCCTCGGTAACGGGTATAAACGCACCCGAAAGACCGCCAACGTGTGAAGACGCCATAACTCCGCCTTTTTTCACCGCGTCATTAAGCAAAGCCAGTGCGGCCGTTGTGCCGCAGGCGCCGCAGGACTCAAGACCCATTTCTTCCAAAATGTATGCAACCGAGTCACCCACAGCAGGCGTGGGCGCAAGCGAAAGGTCAACGATTCCGAACGGAACATTAAGCCTTTGAGCGGCTTCCTTTGCGACAAGCTGACCCATTCTCGTAATCTTAAACGCGGTGCGCTTAATAAGGTCTGCAACCTCGGTTATGCTGGCCTTTTCGTCAAGCTTGGCAAGTGCCGCGCGGACAACACCGGGGCCGGAAACGCCGACGTTTATTACACATTCTGCCTCGCCCACACCGTGAAAAGCACCCGCCATAAACGGATTGTCTTCGGGTGCGTTGCAGAAAACAACAAGCTTTGCCGCACCGATACAGTCGCGGTCAGCCGTCAGTTCAGAGCATCTTTTTACAACGTGACCTATTATACCGACAGCGTCCATGTTTATGCCCGCCTTGGTCGAACCGATGTTGACCGATGCACAAACGTGTTCGGTCCGGCTGAGCGCCTCAGGAATGCTGTTTATCAGCGCAAGGTCGCCGTGCGCAAAGCCCTTTTGAACAAGGGCGCTGTATCCGCCGATGAAGTTTACCCCCACCTTTTGCGCGGCCTTCTCAAGGGTAAGCGCAAACTTGACCGGATTCTCGTCAGGGCAGGCAGATGCAAGAAAAGCGATCGGCGTAACGGAAATACGCTTGTTTATTATCGGTATACCATACTGCTTCTCAATGTCGTTGCAAACACTGACCAGATTTTCGGCATATTTGGTTATCTTGTTGTAGACCTTCGTGCAGGCCTGTTCGATGTTGCTGTCAATGCAGTCGAGCAGAGAGATACCCATCGTAACGGTGCGTATGTCAAGATGCTCGTCTTGAATCATTGCGATTGTTTCAAGTATATCTTTAGTGTTTATCATCTGACATCACCTCAGAT
>CAYYGY010000227.1:0-1584 GCA_964471735.1 uncultured Eubacteriales bacterium | reverse complement strand
TCTTCATACGCAGGCGCCGGATGTTGACGTCAACGATCTTTTCTTCACCGAAGTACGAGTCGCCCCACGCTCTGTTAAGTATGTCAGAGCGGTCAAGCACCGCGTCAGGGTGAGTGAAGAAATATTCTATTATCTTAAACTCGACCTGTGTAAGCTCGATGTTTCTGCCGTTTTTCATCAGTGAATGGCGACGCAGATTTAAAACAAATTCGCCTAAAACTATCTCTTCACCGGGGGTCTTGACGTTGTTTCTGGTTATCATCTCAACACGGCGGTACAGCGAATCCACCCTTGCGACAAGCTCACTTGGACTGAACGGCTTTGTTACATAGTCGTCGGCGCCCAGCATCAAGCCCGACACCTTGTCCATCTCCTGCGTGCGCGCAGTCAGCATTATTATGCCGAGGGTCCCGCTTTGCTTTCTTAACTCCTTGCACACGGTAAGGCCGTCTATCCCCGGAAGCGCGATATCGAGCAAGGCTATATGAAAATCGCCTCCGCTTTCCCGAAAAACACGCAGGGCGTCTTCACCCGAGCCGACCTCAACAGTGTCGTAACCCGCTCTGTTAAGGTTTATAACGACAAACTCTCTGATATTGGCTTCATCTTCAACAACAAGTATACGCTTCATACCGGTGGCCTCCTAAATCAATTCAAACAATGTCGTCAAAGTTTTTTCATCTATCGCATATTCGCCTTCGCTCATAACAATACGTGCAGCCCACACAGTCGTTTCCGAACGTGCAAGCTCTATCATATCTGAGTTGTTTAGTTTTAAATAATCGTCAATGTCATAAACTCTTATCCTGAGTATTTCATCTGCGGTCGTCTGTGCCACAGGGTCCCACACTCTGTAACTGCGCATCTTGCTGGTGCTGTCGGTTATAAGGGTGACATTGTTGACCCATGATGCAGGAAACTGCAATCTGTATCCGCCGTCATAATAGAAATCGCCCTTTATGACATCGCTGAACCGTGAGCCGTCAAAGCTTTTCCACGTTAAGAGGTATTCTCTGTCGGAATCGGTCTTGTTGGTATATCCGGGAAAGATATCTGTAAAGGGGATATCCGGCACACCGTCTTCGTTTATGTCGGCAGACAGTCTTGTCGTATTGCGAAGTGTAAGCTGTGTTTCCGAAATGGTAGTGTCAAAAAACGGGTTAGTCAAGGCTCCGTTTGAATAATATATAACATCAGTTACCATTGAAACCGCGCTCTTGTAAGAATCTATGTAAACAGCAGGGGTGCCGTTTAAAAGCTTACCCTTAACGATTTGCGCATATCCGCTTATGTTTCCGTCGGTGACGGCCGTACCGCGCTGTTCAACCGCCTCGCCGTTAAAGGTGAGCATTTTTACAACGGAAGTCCTGTCAGTCAGATCAAGCGAGAATATCAAAAGCTGGTCGTTTCCTGTTCCCATAAGGTCGTATACGCAAAAGTCGGTATAATTCTCCTGTACTTGCTGTTTCATAGAACGGCCGTCATAGGTGAAAAGATTAAGTTGCTTGACAGTCGAGCTGAAGGCCTCAACGCCGACAAGCAATGATATCGTTCCCGTACCAGAAATATCAGCCACCTCGACCT
>CAYYGY010000226.1:0-1590 GCA_964471735.1 uncultured Eubacteriales bacterium | reverse complement strand
CGCAGATTTCATGGGCGTCAATAAACACAGACGGAACTTGCATCACCGTCGATGTAAGAAGTGCCACTGAAAAAGATGAAAAAGACTATGAGTACAGCAATATGGTGGCAAATTTCGACGGGCGGATAACCGCCGTTTATGTCAGAAGCGGAAAGGCGACGGTTCAGGTTGGCGACGCAGTTGTTAAGGGGCAAATGCTTGTGTCGGGAACAGTAGAATACAAAACGGGCCAGACGGTCTTTTGCCACAGCGACGCCGATGTATACGCCGAGACCCAGCGTCAGATAGAGGTCAGTGTTCCGCTTGAGCAAACTGTAACAAAGGATACGGGACGGGTACGGCGAAAAACGGTGCTCAGCCTGTTTTCGGTTAAGGTGCCGCTTTATCTGGGCGGTGTTGATTTTACAGACTACCGCTGCGAAAAGCGTGTCGATGATTTGGTCATAGATTCGGTCGTTTTGCCTGTGTGGGCGGCGAGCGCGGATTTTTACGAGGTAGAGCAGGTGACGGTCAGCGTGTCTGAGGAAAAGGCAAAAAATCAGTGTGAAGAAAAGCTGAAAGAACTTGAAAAAACCCAGCTTGACGGGAAGGAGATCGTTTCGCGGACGATAGAGTTTGAGGTTACAGACGGCGAGGTAAAGCTTGTTGCAAAGTATGTCTGCAACGAAAATATTGCCCAGACCGATTACATTGATATTAACGATGAATAAAAATTTAAAAAGAAGTGACAAAAGGTGTTTAACAACCCAATTAAATGTGTTACAATAATAATGAATGAGAATACCTCGGAGGTAAAGAATGTTTGAACAGACCGTAAGCATCGACAGCCTTGAATCGGCAATCGACCTTTTTGGCAGTTTTGACGAAAATATAAAAATAATTGAAAAAGCCTATGATGTCACCGCCACAATGAGGGGAAGCGAAATCAAGATTCAGGGAGAGCCCGACCGCGCCTGTATGGCGGCCAACGTTATTTCCGGCCTGCTTATGCTTGCCTCAAAAGGCGAGGCCATAAACGAGCAAAGCGTCAACTATGCAATTTCTCTGGTCAATGACGGAAAGCAGGATAAACTTGCTCAGTTAGGCGGTAACGACTGCATCTGCATCACCGCACAGGGCAAGCCGATAAAGCCGAAAACGCTGGGCCAGAAAAAATATATTGAGTCTATTCGCAACAATACCGTTGTAATAGGTGTGGGCCCTGCGGGAACGGGTAAGACTTATCTTGCCGTTGCAATGGCGGTGGCCGCTTTCAGGGACAAAAAGGTAAACAGGATAATCATAACCCGCCCTGCGGTTGAGGCGGGCGAAAAACTGGGCTTTCTGCCGGGCGACCTGCAAAGCAAGGTAGACCCGTACCTGCGCCCGCTTTACGACGCGCTGTTTGATATGCTGGGCGCGGAGAGTTTTCAGCGTTATCAGGAGAGGGGCAGTATTGAGGTTGCACCCCTTGCATATATGCGCGGCAGAACGCTTGAGGACAGTTTTATAATTCTCGATGAGGCGCAGAACACCACCAGAGAACAGATGAAGATGTTTCTGACGCGGCTTGGCTTTAACTCAAAAATAGTCGTAACGGGCGACGTCACT
>CAYYGY010000225.1:0-1597 GCA_964471735.1 uncultured Eubacteriales bacterium | reverse complement strand
TTTTTTGCGGACCATTCGCCACCCGTAGGACGGCCCGGCACTTCAGCCGGCTTTTTCGGTACTCGCTTCGGCTTTTCCTGCGTGCGCTTGATAGAAAGGCTTACCTTTCCGTCTTCGCCGATGTTTATCACCTTGACCTTTACGGTCTGGCCAACCTCAAGAAAATCGTTGATGTTTTCAACAAACGTTGACGCAACCTCCGACACGTGCACCATTCCGCTCTTGCCGTCGCCAAGCGAAACAAATGCGCCGAATTTGGTTATACCGGTTACCTTTCCTTCAATGATACTGCCAACCTCAAGCTGATTCATATTAAGTTATAATCCTCCCCAAAGCGGAGCCTCTCCGCTCAATTATACACATTCAAAACCGCATTTTTCACGGTGTCAGCGCGTTTGCTTAAAAACAATCTCGCCCTTGTAAACATAGCCTAGCCTGTCCCTTGCAGCACGCTCGATAAGCTCTTTTTCAGAACCGCTGCTCAACAAATTCTTGAGTTCCTGATTCTGAAGAGTAACCGACTCGTACTCCTCCTGCATCTGGGTAAGCGTGGCTTTGTCCTTCACCAATTCCGTATAGACATCCCACATCGAAAAAGTCAGATACATAGCGAAAACAAGCAAAGCAAGGCGCACGATTATGCTGTGCCTGTGTCCTTGTTTAACTCTTTTCACTTCATACCCCTCACTTTGTCGAGTGTTTTTGCCCATACATATGGCGATTATACACCAACTGTGCAAGCTGTTTCAAGTGCTTTTTAAAGAAATTTGTAAACTTTTTGAAAACTTGTGCAAGCTTTGCTGACATTTTCTTAAAACCTGCTGCTACAGGAGCGAAAATCTTTGTTTTGACAAACCGCACCGCCGCCCTTATCGCTGCCGCAAATTTTTTTATCGGCCGCTCTGCTACCCTGCTCACAGTAAAGCGGTACGCCGCAAAACCAACCGCCTCGCCGATTATCACGAAGGAACGCACTACTCCCTTGCACCGTACAAGCAACAGTACGTATGTTGCCAGCGCGGTAATTATCCACCACGCCATATCCTGAACAAACACCGCCGTTTTGCTCGAACGGTAAAGCAAGCGCACAAATTTAAATAAATCGTACAACACACACAGTGCCGCACCGACCGCTACCGCAATCCAGAACGATACTATCTGACCGTTCAGGTCGACCTGAATCTCACTCATTTAAACAAGCGGCTGAGCATTCCGCCTTTTGGCCTTTCATCGGTGTATGCCATTGCGTAAACCGTGCCCGTCATATTAAGCTCACCTGTTTCGGTGTTCAGGCGACTTATATGAAGTCCGGTGCCCCTGAGCGTAAGTTCGCCCATATCGGTGTAGACAACTACCGTTTGCTCATCAAAACTGTCAACGTCATTTACCCCCGTCACTGTCAGCTTTTTTCTATCCTCAAGGATAACATTGTGGGGTGTTTTCTGGATTCTTTTTTCCTCGGTTATGCCCATAAAAAACTCGCCTCCTTTTTCATCATATCTAAATGTATGATGATAGAAAGCGAATTATGCTTTTATTAATTCATAAAAGCAAGGCGCAAGCCTTGTCAGGCGGTGAACCGCCGCAAAATGACGTT
>CAYYGY010000224.1:895-1610 GCA_964471735.1 uncultured Eubacteriales bacterium | reverse complement strand
CCTTAAGGGCGTTTGCACCCTTGTCCTTATTGGGGGTAAGACCGGCAAAGTATTCCCGGATACTCTCGACAAACTCCTTCAGCTTATCCAGCAGCAATTCAAAGATGTTTTTGTGCTTCTCGGCCAACTGTTCAAGGAAATTTGCGTCCGGGAGAATATCCGTCAACGCCTCGGCCACGACCTCACGGCTGGCGGCATCATACGACATGAGGAGTTTGCCGTTTTCGTCCTCGCCTTGCTTTTGCAGAATGAGAGCGTCCACATCTTCTTCACGCTCTCGAAGCACATCAAACACAGCTTGTCTAAGTTCATTATACTCAGACGGGTTATATTTTTCAAGAAAATGTGTGAACTCATGGGTGAAGGTGCGAAGCATCGTATAGTTGGCGGCCTGTTTGATATCGCCAATACCTCGGAGACCGGCATTGATGTCAATATAGATCTTATCGTCGCTCCACTTAAAGTATCCCTGATCGTCCGTATATTTGCCGTCGGTATTGGATTTAGACCGATACAGTACAATATCTATACCGGTAACCTCGGCTATCTGCGCAAGAATACCGTAGGCTTTTCCTTGCTGATCATTCAAAACCATTTTGAGATCGGCAATGGAAACACCCTTGCCTTGTACAGTGCCTTTCTTGTGTCCGATTTTGCCGCTCTTACGTTGCTTGACAGTATCCTCGCGTTTCTTTGTCAATGCATCTTTTGCATC
>CAYYGY010000224.1:344-885 GCA_964471735.1 uncultured Eubacteriales bacterium | reverse complement strand
GGCCAAATATGCGGCCTCTCGCTGGGCTTCTGTTAAATAACTGGTGAGCGAACTCTTTAAGGCAACATCAAGAGGTGCAGCGTCGCTCTGTCCCCATTCGTAGGCTTTACGGTATGCGTCGTCAAACTTGGCAATATCCTGCCCGGAGGAAAGGTTATAGGTAGCGATATAGGCCCCGGACTGTGCGCCGTATGCCTTGGCTGCGTTCTCCAGCGTAATGGAACTCTTTTCCGTTTGATCCTCGTCGATATCTACAACATTATCTGCCAACACATTGACAGGCACCTGAACTTTAGCGTTGTCCGGCTCAACTTGTAAGGAATCCTTAACGGTTGGCTTGGTGGTTTCCGTTTTGGTGGTCAGTGCCATGTTTGCGGTATCGACAATAGAAGAATTACCCTCAGTGACCTCAACTGCGTCAGGATTGATTTTTGCGGCTTCTACAAGGCGGCTATATTCGTCGGCGTTGATACGCTCGGTTCCGATCTTCTGCACCCAAGCGGAATCCGTTTCACCGGAGCGAATATTGTCAGCGTCCAGC
>CAYYGY010000224.1:0-334 GCA_964471735.1 uncultured Eubacteriales bacterium | reverse complement strand
GTATTTACTGTTGCTTATAGTCTGCTGTTCGGCCTTGGAGAGTTTTTCCCCGGCGGCCTGTTTGGCAAGTGCAGAACTGACAGCCTCAATATCCGACGTTTCGCCGAGGTCAGCAAGACGATCGGCAGCGGCCTTTTTGATGGCGGCGGTATCGTTCTGAACCATTCCGGCCTCATTCTGTCGCACAAGTTTAGCGAGCTGGGTGCCGGATATGCTCTTGCCGTCGTTCGCCCTCGATTGCATTTTTTGAGCATATTTGTTATCAGGGTTAATTTCAAGAGCCTGATCAATAAGAGCGGTGGGATTATCGCCGTACATGGCTTTTGTTGCGTCA
>CAYYGY010000223.1:0-1611 GCA_964471735.1 uncultured Eubacteriales bacterium | reverse complement strand
GCGTATATTTGAAGTCCACACCGCTGGGAGTGTTTTCAAACACAGCATTAACAGGAACCGTCTTCATTTTTGATACACTAACGGTTATGTTGGCTGTTCTGAAGCCCAAGGTCATAAATTTCGAATCAATCTCGTTTCCTGATTCGTCAAGCAGAATGATATCGGCATCAAAAGACGTCGTTTCCGTCAGTTCTTTGTTTACCTCTGCTCTTGCAACAACTGAAGCTATACGCTCGATATCAGATTTAGCACCGGATACATTGAGCGTCGTCGTGGCAGATTCGGTCATAGCGGGCGCTTCCACAATAAGGTCACCTGCGGCAGTACAGCCGACAGCCTCTGCTGTGACATTGAACGTTTGAGTTACAATCTCGTCAAACGTGACTGTAACAGTGTCGGGCGAAACAGAAACTATTTCGTAATCAGAAAGAATATTAGATGACGATGCAACCAGCGGAACTTCATAGGTTCCGGCCTCGGTTATACCGGACAGAGAAGGCGTGACATTGATATCCGAAGCATAAACAGATGAAATATCAACGCTTTTGCCCGATATTACAACACGTACACTTTCTGTATCGCAGTTTACGATATCCATTCCGAGCGCTTCTATCGCCGTTCCGGTAGTGTCAAAATTGATAGGCACATCTTTGAAGCTTCTGGTCTGTACAGGATTATAATATATCGAGAATATAAACCAGACAAAAAACGCAGCTATAAGTGAGACTATCATCAGCGCAACATTGTTGTCGGCGATCTTAGAAGGCAATTTAGTCAACTTTTTCATTAGACCTTTTACCTCCCTTAAGCACCTTTTTCTTTATGCTGTCAAAAACGGATTTGCGGTTCTCATCACCAGGCACAAGTTCGTTTATCAGCCGTGAACGAAGACCGTTAATGGTATAGTTTCGTTTTATCATACCTTTTTCAGCGACGGATATCGTGCCTGTTTCTTCGGACACGACAACGATAATCGCATCGGAATTCTCGCTCATTCCTATTGCTGCGCGGTGCCTTGTGCCCATATCCTTGCTTATACGGGGATTATGTGACAGCGGCAAAATACAGCCTGCAGCATATATACTTGAATTGCGGATAAGTATTGCACCATCGTGAAGCGGTGTGTTAGGATAGAAAATGTTGCAGATAAGCTCCTTTACAGCGTCAGAATTGATTATTGTGCCTGTCTTAGTGACATCTTCAAGCATAGTAGTACGCTCAAACACGATTAGAGCGCCCGTATGCTTTTTTTGAAATTCCTCACAGGCGTCGCAGACATTGTCGATGCATCCTGTCATTTCCGCCCTGATATCATTGCTTTTACGGTTGAACATCAAGTTTGTTCTGCTGACAACAAGTTCAAGCGCGTTTCTCAGCTCAGGCTGAAAAAGAATTACAACCACTACTATTCCTGAGTCAACGACTGTGCGCAATATCACAGAAAGAGCAGTCATCTCGAACAGCTCCGCAGTCAGCCAGACGACCAACAAAACGACAAGACCGCCTATCAGTTGCTTGGCTCTGGTACGTCGGGCAAAATGAACGACACTGTATATAATAAAAGCAACGGCAACGATATCAACTGCATCAATAAATCTGAAGTTTTTTACA
>CAYYGY010000222.1:0-1616 GCA_964471735.1 uncultured Eubacteriales bacterium | reverse complement strand
CACGGAGCAGCTGAATGCGTGGATAAGCACATATATGGAAAATCTTCCAAACCAGGAAAAGTACAAGCTGAACCTTGCCAACGGGATTTGGTTTAAGGACACCGATTCATTTAACGTAAATGAAGATTTTCTTAAAACCAACGCTGATTATTACGGCGCAGGCATATATAAAGCCCCTTTTGACGATACGACCGTTAAAGAGATAAACAAGTGGGTGGCAGACAACACCGACGGCATGATAAAGGGCATTTTAAACGAAATTCCCGAAGACGCCATAATGTATTTAATAAATGCGTTGGCGTTTGATGCGGAGTGGCAGAAAATATATGACGAATATCAGATAAGGGACGGGTATTTTACCACCGAGGACGGAACGAAACGTGAAATTGAACTCATGTATTCCTCGGAGAATAAATATCTTGAAGACGACAAGGCAACGGGCTTTATTAAATACTACAAAGACCGCAAATACGCCTTTGCCGCACTTCTCCCGAATGAAGGCGTTACCGTTTCCGAATATATAGCAACCCTTGACGGTGAGCGTCTGAATGAAGTGCTTACCAATGCCGTATCAACCCCCGTAAGTGCGGCAATCCCGAAGTTTGAGTCTGAATATCAGGTGGAAATGAGCGATATTCTCGTAAATATGGGGATGTCAGATGCATTTAACAGAACGCTTGCGGACTTTTCAAAAATCGGCGAAGCAGCCGACGGAAACATCTATATAAGCAGAGTTCTACACAAGACCTATATAGCCGTTGACGGCAAGGGCACGAAAGCAGGTGCTGTGACCGCTGTTGAACTGACAGCAGAAGGCGCAATGGAGCCCTATGAGCCGCCAAAGCAGGTATTCCTCGACCGACCCTTCGTATATATGCTTATCGACTGCGAAACAAATCTCCCGTTCTTCATCGGCACTATGATGGACGTTGAGAGATGACAATAAAAAAAGGCTGAACCGTAGGGTTCAGCCCTTTTTTTACGCCTATATTCTCGCAACACCGGTTTCTTTTGCAGTTTTGATAACCGCCTTTGCCACGACCTGCGCTACCCTCTTGTCAAGGGCAGGAGCGATTATGTTTTCTTCGCTTATCTCATCATCGGGAATAAGCGATGCAAGCGCGTAAGAGGTTGCCACCTTCATTTCTTCGTTTATGCAAGAAGCCCTGCAATCAAGCGCGCCTCGGAAAATGCCGGGGAACGCCAACACGTTGTTGATTTGATTGGGGAAATCAGAGCGACCCGTGCCTACAACTCTCGCGCCCGCCGCCTTTGCAACATCAGGCATAATTTCGGGGGTGGGATTTGCCATTGGGAACATTATGGCATCGTGAGCCATTGATTTTACCATTTCAGGAGTAACAATATTTGGCGCAGAAACACCGATAAACACGTCACTGCCCAAAAGCGCATCTGCAAGACTGCCCTTTTTATGTTCAAGGTTAGTAACCTTTGCGATCTCCTCCTGTGCAGGGTTATTGTTGGCATCGCCCTCGCAGATAATGCCGAAGCGGTCGCAGAAAGTAAGATTTTTAACGCCCATATTCATAAGATGCTTTCCGATTGCAATGCCTGCCGAGCCAGCCCCGTTTATTGCCACTTTTACCTTGTCAATT
>CAYYGY010000221.1:1077-1622 GCA_964471735.1 uncultured Eubacteriales bacterium | reverse complement strand
CAACCTCCCGCGGTCTCCATCACCTTGTTTATGAAATCTTAGATAACTCTATTGACGAGTCGTTGGCAGGCTACTGCTCTCATATCAGCGTAAAAATCCTTCCCGATAATGTTATTGAGGTTGAGGATAACGGTCGCGGCATACCTGTAGGTATAAATAAAAAGCACGGTGTTCCGGCGGTAACGCTTGTTTTTACCGTTCTTCATGCCGGCGGTAAGTTCGGTGGCGGCGGTTATAAAGTGTCGGGCGGTCTGCACGGTGTTGGTGCATCGGTCGTAAACGCACTGTCAAGCTGGCTTACGGTTGAGGTTTCAAACGGTGAGCATGTTTACTGCGAAAAATATCAAAAGGGTAAAATTGTAGAAGAACTCAAAATAATAAGTGATACCGATAAAACGGGAACAAAGGTCACCTTTAAGCCGGACAGTGAAATTTTTGAAACGCTTGAATACGATTATGATATTTTGCTTAAAAGAATACGTGAACAGGCATTTTTGAATGCAGGTCTTTCAATTGAAATTGCAGACCTTCGCGAAAGCCCCGCA
>CAYYGY010000221.1:0-1067 GCA_964471735.1 uncultured Eubacteriales bacterium | reverse complement strand
TACAAGGGTGGTATTTGCGAGTACGTTTCTTATCTTAATAAAAATAAAGAGCTACTCCATGAGGATGTAATCTTTATGAGCGGTGAGAAAAACGGCTCGATGGCGGACATTGCTATACAATACACCACCCGTTACGATGAGAATATAGTTTCTTTTGCAAACAATATTCATACTGGCGAGGGCGGTACGCATGAGACCGGCTTTAAAACAGCACTTACAAGAATTATAAACAACTACGCCCGTAAAAAAGGCATACTTAAAGAAAAAGACGACAACCTTTCAAGCGAAGATGTTCGTGAGGGTATTACCGCTATCATATCAGTTAAGGTGGAAGAGGCTCAGTTTGAGGGTCAGACAAAGACAAAGCTTGGCAACTCTGACGTAACCGGTCTTGTAAGCTCACTTATGACCGACAAGCTCACTGAGTATTTTGAAGAAAACCCAAAGGTTGCAAAAACCATTATAGAAAAGGCATTTAACGCAGGCAGAGCACGCGAGGCGGCAAGAAAAGCCCGCGAGACTGCGAGAAAGAGCGCACTTTCAAACAGCGCATCGCTCCCCGGTAAGCTTGCTGACTGCCAGCTTCGTGATAATGCACAGACTGAAATATATATCGTCGAGGGTGACTCGGCGGGCGGTTCGGCAAAAGAGGGTCGTGACCGTCGTTTTCAGGCAATTCTTCCGCTTTGGGGCAAAATGCTCAACGTTGAAAAATCACGAATTGACAAGGTATACGGCAATGACAAGCTGCAGCCGGTAATTACGGCACTTGGCACAAACATCGGCCCTGATTTCAACATTGAAAAGCTGCGTTACGGCAAGGTTATAATCATGGCGGATGCTGATGTTGACGGCTCGCATATCCGTGTGCTTATGCTTACCTTCTTCTTTAGATTTATGCGCCCGCTTATCGAGGAGGGACATGTGTATCTGGCACAGCCCCCGCTTTACAAGATAATGAAAAACAAAAAGGACTACTATGCATATACTGATGCAGAGCGTGACAGAATTCTTTCAGAGGTCGGCGAGGGCGCTATGGTTCAGAGATATAAGGGTCTTGGTGAGAT
>CAYYGY010000220.1:0-1635 GCA_964471735.1 uncultured Eubacteriales bacterium | reverse complement strand
GTTGCCCATAAAATTAAGATAACCTTCACCTGCTAAAGAGGCCGTAACCAGTCGAATCATTTTATGAAGTGCAATTCCTCTGTCTATCACAAGGCTTTCACCGGATTTGCTCATATGCGTATACATCTCGGCATCGCACAGTCTAAACATTATGGTTTTATCACCGACCAGCGCCTGATCGTGAGACTCACAATATCCGATGTTTTTCTCCTGAGGACGGCGTCCGGTCAGTTCATACCAAAGCTTGCATATATCCCAGTTATCATCACTGCTTTCTTTAAGCATCTTTATCCACAGGTCGGGTACACCCATAGATAAACGATAATCGAAGCCTATACCTCCGTCGGAGATAGGCAAACACATTCCGGGCATACCGGACATATCCTCCGCAACAGTGATCGCGTTTTTATTGAGCTTGTGTATCAACTCATTCGCAAGTTGCAGGTATGTCACTGCCTCAACATCAGTGTTCATTGAGAAATACATATCGTAATTTGTAAAAGCACTTCCAAGCCCATGATCGTGGTAGAGCATTGACGTAACACCGTCAAAACGGAAGCCGTCAAAATGGAAAACCTCCATCCAATATTTTAAATTGGACAGCAAAAAGTGCAAAACTTCATTTTTTCCGTAATTAAACAGTTTTGTGCCCCAAGCACAATGGTCGCCTTTTCCGCCTTCGTGAAAGTACTGGTATACAGTACCGTCAAACTCATTAAGTCCCTCGTTTGTATTCCTTACAGCATGAGAGTGCACGATATCAAGCAAAACTGCTATTCCCATTTCATGAGCGGTATTAACAAGTTGCTTTAACTCAATGCTGTATCCGTAACGAGAAGATGCCGCGAAAAAATTAGAGACCTGATAACCAAACGAGCCGTAATACGGGTGCTCCATTATCGCCATTATCTGAATTGTATTATAGCCGAGTTTTTTAATTCTGGGCAGCACATTTTCCTTGAACTCACGGAAAGAGCCCACCGCTCCCTTTTCCTGCGCCATGCCGATGTGGCATTCATAAATTATAGGTGTTTTATCCGGCACAAAATCTTTATCAGTCCAAGTGAAGGGTTTAAGCGTGTCCTCAATCTCAGCACACCACAGATAAGTGGTTTCGTCCTGCACAACACGTGTAGCATAAGACGGGACTCGGCGCAGCATCTTTCCCTGACTGATAACAATAGCCTGTACTTTTTGTCCGGCGCAAAGGGTGTATTTACCTTTTAAATGCACCTCAAACACACCGTTTTCCAAACGTTCCATTGGACAGTTTTCTAAGTCCCAGTTATTAAAATCGCCTGTAAGATACATTTTTTCAGCAGCAGGGGCCCACTCTCTGTACACCCAACCGCTTCGTGTGCGATGAAAGCCAAAATACTTATATCCATTGGCAAAGGCAGCAAGACTTCTTGAATTGCCCAAAAGTTCTCTTCTTTTGGTTGTGTATAGGTCCATTCGCAAATCAAGATCTTTTTCAAACGGCGCCAGATACGGGTCGATTTCAATGATCCTGTTCTTACTTCTCTTTGCCATACAAATTCCTCCTGTTTCATACTTACATGTTTATTATATTAGAAATTTCCGTCAAAAACAATATTAAATCGTAAATATTATCAAAACACATATATTTACAAA
>CAYYGY010000219.1:0-1642 GCA_964471735.1 uncultured Eubacteriales bacterium | reverse complement strand
TCTACTATGTCCATATTGCCGACAAGGCCCATTCCCAAGCGGTCTTCCGGCACAAACGAGAGCCTTACGCCCAGTTCGCGAATCTGCAGGGGCGTTTTGTCCCTCAGGCTGTCGGCTTTGCCCGTTTTGGGGTTGTTATAGATGATTTCGCCCTGATCTACCTTTTGCAGGCCTGCAATCGCCTCCAACAGCTCGCGCTGGCCGCTGCCTGCAATTCCAGCAATGCCCAGTATCTCGCCCGAGCGCGCCGTAAAGCTTACATCGTCAAGCAGTTTGATACCCTCGCGGTTGAGGCATTTCAGCCCGTTTACGACCAATCGGTCGGCAACGTCTTTCGGTTCGCTGCGGGCAATATTGAGGCTGATCTTTTTGCCGACCATCATTTCAGTCAGCTCGGTCTCGTTGGTTTCTGCGGTGTTTACGGTGCCTATGTATTCACCTTTTCGCAAAACAGCGACGCGGTTTGACAGCGACAAAACTTCATGAAGTTTGTGCGTGATGATTATTATGGCTTTACCGTCGTCACGCATACGGCGCAAGACTGCAAACAGCTTTTGCGTTTCCTGCGGAGTGAGAACGGCGGTGGGCTCATCCAAAATCAAGATGTCGGCGCCGCGATAAAGCACCTTTATTATCTCGACCGTCTGTTTTTCCGAAACAGACATTTCGTACACTTTTTTCATCGGGTCGATGTCAAAGCCGTATTGCTCGCTTATCGTCTTGACCTTAGCGGCGGCGGCCTTCAGGTTAAAGCGCTCGCCGTCCTTGAGTCCGAGCACGATGTTCTCTGTGGCAGAGAATACATCGACAAGCTTGAAATGCTGATGTATCATTCCTATTTTGTATTTGAATGCATCCTTGGGCGAGCGTATCAAGACCTCCTCCCCGTTTACGAACATTTCGCCTGCATCGGGGTAATAGATGCCTGCAATCATATTCATAAGCGTGGTCTTACCGCTTCCGTTTTCGCCCAGCACGGACAGTATCTCTCCGTGCTTTACGTCAAGCGACACGTCCTTGTTTGCGACGATCTTGCCGAAGGTTTTGGTTATGTTTCTGAGTTCAATAGCGGGTACGGTTTGCATTTGTATTCCTCCAGTCACAGTCCTCAAAATTGCGGTGAAGGTTTCACTGCAGTTTTGAAAACTGGGGCCAACTAAAATAAAAAATGACCGTAAGGCGGAACGCAGGGCTCCGCCTTATAGTCTGGGTGTTTTTAATTTTTATTGCTCGGTGATACCGTCAATTCTCAAATCGAAGTAAGGAGCCGAACGCATTTCAGACTCAGCAAAATAGCCGTCCTTAATAACCTCGGTCTCACCTACGAAAGTGCCGTCGTCATCAACGTCAGCAAGGTAAGTGGTTACCTTTTCGCCGTCAACGGTGAACTTGTCAGTGTCGAACACCTTAAGTGTGCCTGCCTTAAGCGCAGCTACTGCATCCTCGATAGCCTCAACGGTGCCCTCAGCGGCAACATCAAGGTTAACGCCTGAAAGAACAACGGAGCCTTCAGATATACCGCCGCACCAGTCTTTATCTATCTCAGTGCCTTCAACAACACACTTGATTATATACATATAGTAAGGAGCCCAGTTGATGCGCGGAGCAACAATGAAGGTCTCAGGGCAATCCTCATAGGTGT
>CAYYGY010000218.1:0-1650 GCA_964471735.1 uncultured Eubacteriales bacterium | reverse complement strand
ACTGCGTCTTTCCCCAAGCCGCAACGGCTTGTGTTCTGTTGTTATGATATAATAATGGTATTAGGCTTTACTGCATCTTAATCAGCGTTATGGTATAATTCTATTAGTTGATTCTTTTGGGAGTGCTTTATGACAAAAAGAACTTTGAAAAATATACTGATAACCGTTGGTGTGTTAGCGCTTACCTTCGGGTTCAGCTACTTGCTTCAAAACGTATTTAAGATAGGCGGAGAACATATTACTACGATTTTCGTATTCTCTGTGTTCATTGTTTCGCTTTTGACAGACGGATATATATACGGAATCATTTCCACATTTGCAGGCGTATTATTGGTAAACTATGCTTTTACTTATCCATACTTTGCATTTGACTTTATGATACCTGCCAACGTATTCTCTGCAATCGTAATGATAACCATATCGCTTCTTACAAGCTCATTCACGACTAAGCTGAAAAGATGGCAAACGTTGAAGGTCGAAGGTGAGAAAGAGCGAATGAGAGCGAATCTTTTACGCGCAGTATCTCACGACCTTCGCTCTCCGCTGACCACGATATACGGTGCAAGCTCGGCAATCCTTGATAACGGAAAGACTTTGACTGAGAACAGAAAACCAAGATGGTAAGCGGTATTAAAGAGGACTCTGAATGGCTCATTCGCATGGTTGAAAATTTGCTTTCCATCACGCGCATCGACAGCGGAAAGGTAAAGCTCATCAAAACGCCGACGGTGCTTGAAGAACTGATCTACTCGGTAATCGTGAAATTCAAGAAGCGTTATCCTGAACAAAAAGTTCAGCTTGACATCCCATCCGACCTTGTTCTGATACCGATGGATGCCATCCTTATCGAACAGGTTATCATCAACATATTGGAGAACGCCGTTCATCACGCAGGTGATTTTACAAGGCTTTCTCTGAAGGTATTCGTACTAGGCGGCAAGGGAATCTTTGAAATATCCGATAACGGATGCGGAATCGACAAGAATCGTCTTGACAGCATATTTATGGGATATTACGAAAAAGACGAAGAAACCGCAGGGTAAACTTATCAAGAATGCGTTGCTGAATACTTTTACAAAACAAGCAACACCATCAAACACATTTATAAAAACAGGAGATTATTATGTCTGATATTATTAAACAATTATTATTGCAATTGATTCTGATTTTGCTGAACGCTTTCTTTGCCGCTACCGAGATTGCCTTAATCTCCATCAACGAGAAAAAGGTACGCGCACTTGCAGAGGACGGCGATAAGAAGGCTCGCAAAATGTTGAAAATTATAGAAGAGCCCACCGGATTTCTCTCAACTATACAGGTAGGAATCACGCTTGCTGGATTTCTCGGCTCGGCATTTGCCGCGGACAGCTTCGCGGGAAAGCTGACGGGGGCTATGGTATCTGCTTTTGACGTCTCACCTGAGCACGTTGGAATGATAGACACAATTTCCGTCATTTTGATTACGCTTATACTATCCTATTTCACCCTCGTTCTTGGAGAGCTTGTTCCCAAGCGTATTGCTATGCGACACAAGGAAAAGCTGGCAAACGGTGTGTGCGGAATTATCTCGGTACTTACTACGATACTCAAGCCGATCATTTGGTTCTTGAGCGCTTCCACTAACGTAGTTCTTCGATTGTTCGGTATTGA
>CAYYGY010000217.1:0-1665 GCA_964471735.1 uncultured Eubacteriales bacterium | reverse complement strand
ATGGCTGAGTGATGAAACGCCGGTCATTGTCACTGTTAACATTAATAGCCTGAACGGATTAAGTACGTGGCTGTCTGAAAGACAGCCATCAAGCAGTGCGCAGTACTATGTGTTGCTTATTGACAGAGGCATCTTGTTTAACGATACAACCTCATCAAATCTGAATGATGTCAATGACATCGTAAAGCAATATTTAACAGTAGACAAATCTTGCTTGACAACTTCGAATATAGAAAATATTTTACAATATGGATTTCTTGATTTTTCCGATTAGACCGCTTTGAACTCGTTGTTCGGCGGTCTTTTTTTGTTAAGATTTATAACCTTATTATTTCTGAAAAATATACGCTTGATTTTTCTTATCAGCTTTTCCTCAAACTCGGCAATCCTGTCCTCGTATATAACGCCGAATATGAGCAAAACCGCTACTGCAATTTCGATAGTCGTTCTGATAGAATAGGCTGATGACATTTGTTGTTCCTCCTCAGTTTGCTTTTTCTGATTCAATGATATCAGAAAAGGATGTCCCATTAATGTACCACTTAAAATTAAGCGGTAAATGATTGACAAAATGCCTTTGTCATTATACAATATATATTTAGTAAATTATGTATTTATGCCTTATTGAGAGGAGTCTATATTAATTAATGAAAAAGCAGTTAGAAAAAATTTATGATCCTGCTTCGGTAGAAGACAGACTTTATAAGTTTTGGGTCGATGGCGGCTATTTCCACGCTGAGGCAGACCCTGAGAAAGAACCGTATACGATAGTAATACCGCCTCCGAATATCACAGGTCAGCTCCATATGGGACACGCCCTTGACGAAACCCTGCAGGATATACTTATACGTTTCAGACGTATGCAGGGCCGCGCCGCGCTTTGGCTTCCGGGCACTGACCATGCCTCTATCGCAACTGAGGCAAAGATCGTGGCCGCTATGGCTGAAGAGGGTTTGACCAAGGAGGCCATCGGCAGAGAGAAGTTCTTAGAGCGTGCCTGGGATTGGAAAAGGAAATACGGCGGCAGGATCGTTGAGCAGTTGAAAAAGCTCGGCTCTTCCTGTGACTGGGACAGAGAGCGCTTTACTCTTGATGAAGGCTGTAACAAGGCTGTCAATGAGGTTTTTGTGCGCCTTTATGAAAAGGGCCTTATCTATCGCGGAGAAAGAATAATCAACTGGTGCCCGCACTGCCTGACTTCTATCTCTGACGCTGAGGTTGAGTATGAAGAAAGTGACGGAAGTTTCTGGCACATTCGTTATCCGTTGACCGACGGCAGCGGATATATGGAGCTTGCGACCACGCGCCCTGAAACGCTGTTGGGCGATACCGCAATTGCGGTCAATCCGAACGATGACAGATATAAGTCGGTTATCGGCAAAACCGTGACCCTGCCTCTGGTAAATAAAGAGATACCGATTGTTGCAGACGAATACGTTGAAATGGATTTCGGTACAGGCGTTGTTAAGATAACCCCTGCCCATGACCCCAACGACTTTGAGGTTGGCTTGCGCCACAGCCTGCCGATTATAAACGTGTTTACCGAAGACGCGCATATAAACACAAACGGCGGCAAGTATGTCGGCATGGACCGCTATGAGGCAAGAAAGGCGATAGTTGCCGACCTTGATAAGGGCGGATACCTTGTTAAGATTGAGCCGATGC
>CAYYGY010000216.1:0-1673 GCA_964471735.1 uncultured Eubacteriales bacterium | reverse complement strand
AATATAACAGTAAAGTAAAAAATAACGGAGTGATGATATGAAGTGTCCGTATTGTGGATATGAGGAAAGCAAGGTTATAGATTCAAGACCTACCGACGAAGGTGAACGTATCCGCCGCAGACGTGAGTGCCTCAAATGTCAGAAAAGATTTACTACATATGAGATGATCGAAAGTCTGCCTATAATAGTTATAAAAAAGGATAAATCGCGTGAGGTGTTCGACAGAGATAAGCTTCTCAACGGTATGTTGCGTGCAAGTGAAAAGCGCCCTGTTTCGATTGATGACCTTGATAAAGCTGTCAATGATATCGAAGCCTCGTTGCACAATTCCCTTGACAGAGAGGTGTCCTCTGTCAAGATAGGCGAACTTGCAATGGATAAACTTCGTGATATAGACGAGGTCGCTTATGTAAGATTTGCTTCGGTCTACCGCCAGTTTAAGGATATAAACACCTTTATGGATGAGCTTAATGCTTTGCTGAAAAACAAGTAATGGAAAAAATTACAACCTGTTGTTTTACCGGCCATAGACCGAAAGATCTGTTTTTGTTTAACGACGAAACAGACGTGTTCAATAATATCCTGTCTGCCGTTTACAGCGCTGTAAAGGACGGTTATACAGATTTTTTGTGCGGCGGCTGTATCGGCGGGGATTTCTTGTTTGCCGAGGCGGTTATAATGGCCCGCTCGGAAATGCCTGACCGTGATATAAAGCTTCATATGTGCCTGCCGTGCCGTAATCAGGCAGAGCTCTGGGACAGGGCAGATAGGGCCAGATACAGCAGTTATCTTGAAACGGCTGACAGTATCGTGTGCCTTAACGAAAGATATGTTAAAGGCTGTATGCATGAACGAAACCGCTATATGGTAGATCGGTCAAGCCTGCTTATTGCGGCGTTCAACGGCTCGCCCGGAGGGACAGCCTATACGGTAAAATATGCAAAAAAACTTGGGCTCAGGGTCGTCAATCTGCTTGAAATACCATCCGAAGAATCGAATCAGTTATCATTTCTGTAAACGCCGCACCTGCTTTGACAGCGTGCGGCGTTGCCGCGTCGTATATTGCTTTGAACTCCGATACGGCAGACACAGCGGCCTTGTCCAGACTTACCTCAATGTCAAACGCAGACAGCGTTATCGCATCCTCGGTTTCATCAATGTCGAAAACTGCCCGATTTTCGATGAAGCCTGTTTTTCTGGTGTTTCGGTCTGCAACCGCTATCCCCGCAATAAGTGCGGCCGGCAGCAGTATGCATACCAATGCAAACACCAAAGTTTTAATTTGTGTCTTCAGTTCTATCACCAACCGTTTAAAGTAACTATTTTGGCGCCAAACTCGCTTATGGGCGCCAACGCAGTCATTATCTGAGCGTAATATTTGAACAGGCAAACACTTACCACCGCAACAGCAAACGTAATAATTAACAACGTTACTTTCTTGTTCATAGCTTGTCACCTCAATAAATATTACGCAGCATTTGCTAAACTAATGCCAGCAAAACATCAGGGTCTACGTCTTTTTGTATTGCGCAGTTTATTGCGTGTGCAACAGTCGAGGCGGCACGGTCTATCAGCAGGTCTATCTCCTGCGGCGTTACTATCATACGCGCGCCTCTTGGCTCTACATCCTCATGACAGTCGTGGCCTGTTAGGTCGTATGCCAGTGTCACGGC
>CAYYGY010000215.1:0-1728 GCA_964471735.1 uncultured Eubacteriales bacterium | reverse complement strand
GGAGAAAACTGCCTTAAGATTCTCTCCCGCTATGTTCATAAACTTGGGCAGGCCGGCTCCCGTACCAATGAAAACCGCCTCAAAACCGTCTTCAAAAAGCTCATCTATGGACACCGTCTTACCGATTACGGTGTTGGTTTCGATGTCGACACCGAGGGCTTTGAGCGTGTCTATTTCCTTTTGGACTATGGCCTTCGGCAGACGAAATTCAGGTATGCCGTACGCCAGCACGCCGCCTGCTGTGTGCAGCGCTTCATATACGGTAACAGCGTAGCCCTTGCGTGCAAGGTCGCCTGCGCAGGCAAGCCCCGACGGGCCTGAGCCGACCACCGCCACCTTGTGGCCGTTAGGCTCGGCAGGTACAGGCAGTGCACTACTGTGCTCATTGTGCCAGTCGGCAACAAAGCGCTCAAGACGGCCGATTGCGACCGGTTCTCCGCCCCGACCGCGAACGCACTTCGCCTCGCACTGCGTTTCCTGCGGACAAACTCTGCCGCAAACCGCCGGCAACGACGACGTGCTTGTAATAATCTCATACGCCTTTTCGAACTCACCAAGACGAATTTGCTCGATAAAGCTAGGTATATCTATCGCAACAGGGCAACCGCCGGTACAGGGCTTGTTTTTACAATTAAGGCAGCGGTTTGCCTCGTCGACGGCTTGCTCGGCTGTGTATCCCGTTGTTACTTCCAGAAAGTCGCGGTTGCGCACCTTGGGATCACGTGTCGGCATCTCATTTTTCTTTGGTGACATATTAGGCATTACTGTCGACCTCCTTGAACAAGTTGCAGGCACTGTCGTGGGCCTTGTGTTCAAACTCTTTATACATAGATGAACGGGTGATAGCCTCATCGAAATCTATGAGGTGTCCGTCAAAATCAGGTCCGTCAACGCAGGCAAATTTGGTTTCGCCGCCTACGGTAACACGACAGCCGCCGCACATTCCCGTGCCGTCTATCATGATGGGATTCATACTTGCAATCGTTTTTATGCCGTACTCCTTTGTCAGCGCACAGACAAACTTCATCATAACAAGCGGTCCTATCGTTATGACCTCGTCGTAGTGCTCACCGCTCTCGATAAGCGAGCGCAACGCGTCCGTGACCAGCCCTTTTTCACCGTACGAGCCGTCGTCTGTCATAACGCAGATTTTATCGCTTACAGCAGCAAACTCGTCTTCTAGAATGACCAGTTCCTTACTCCTGAAGCCTGTTATCGAGTGTATCTCTGCACCGAGCCGATGAAGTTTTTTCGCAATAGGATAAGCAATGGCGCAACCGACACCGCCGCCGACGACAGCGACCTTTTTCAGTCCGTCAACGTTGGTAGCGACACCGAGTGGGCCGACGAAATCGGTTATATACTCGCCCTCGATTTTATGATTAAGCCTTTCAGTAGTGGCCCCGACAACCTGAAAGATTATTGTGACAGTACCTTTTTGGCGGTCAAAATCAGCGACGGTCAACGGTATACGCTCACCATCCGGACTGACTCTCAGTATTATAAATTGGCCGGGCTCCGCCTTTTTTGCGACTCTGGGCGCCTCTATCTCCATTAGTGTAACGGTGGGGTTGAGCACCTTTTTTTTCACGATTTTATACATTCGGTTCTCTTCTTTCACTGCGAATAACTATATATCTTATTTATGATAGCATACCAATGGAGAGATTTCAAACTAAATTAAAGGAAAATATAAGAATAATTCTTGCTTTTTTAAAAGTGATATTG
>CAYYGY010000214.1:0-1729 GCA_964471735.1 uncultured Eubacteriales bacterium | reverse complement strand
AGGTCAAGTCAGACCTTACACCTGAGCAGTTTAAGCTTTACAATCTCATTTGGTCGCGTTTTATTGCAAGCCTTATGGCTCCTTGTATTCAGGATACCGTTAGTGTAGATATTACCGCCGGAAAATATCTGTTCAAGGCGTCAGGATATACTGTCAAGTTTGCCGGATACACAGTTCTGTATCAGGATGTAAGCGAAAATTCAGATGAAGATGAAAAGAACCTGCCTGAAATGAAAAAATCAGATGTTCTTAAGCTTAAAAAACTTGATTCGTCACAGCATTTCACTCAGCCTCCGCTAAGGTACACGGAAGCGTCACTCATAAAAGCGCTTGAGGAAAAGAATATCGGCAGGCCCAGCACCTATGCGCCGATAATCTCAACAGTAATGCAACGTGACTATGTAGAAACAGAAAAGAAATTTTTAAAGCCCACCTCTCTTGGTGAGATAGTTACAGAGCTTATGGAAAGCAATTTTTCCAACATCGTTGACGAATCCTTCACTGCAAAAATGGAGAAGGAGCTTGACGATATTGAAACAGGTAAGAGAAAATGGGTAAAGGTCATTGACAAGTTTTACGGTGACTTCAGCAAATCCTTGTCTGAGGCCGAGGAGAAGATGAGCGGCACAAGAATCAAGGTGCCCGAAGTTGAGAGCGATGTAGTCTGTGAAAACTGCGGCAGAAAAATGGTTATAAAAAGCGGCCGTTTTGGCAAATTTCTTGCTTGCCCCGGCTTCCCTGAGTGTAAGAATACCAAGCCGATAGTACAGGAAATGCCCGGACTGTGTCCTAAGTGCGGTGCTAAGATAATTCAGCGTAAATCACCTAAAGGACACAAATATTTCTGCTGTGAAAAAGGAAAGGCCTGCGGCTTTATAACTTGGGATGAGCCGACGGCAGAAAATTGCCCCAATTGTAATAAAACCCTGTTTAAAGCTCGCGGCGGAATAATCAAGTGCTTGAATGAGGATTGCGGATTTGAGAAAAAAGCCGAGAGAAAAACACGGAAAAAGGCAGAAAATTGATATGGTAGTCAATGTTATCGGTGCGGGTTTAGCCGGCTGTGAGGCTGCGATTCAGCTTGCAAAACGTTCGGTTAAAGTCAATTTGTATGAAATGAAGCCGATCAGGCGTTCTCCTGCGCACAATACTGATTTGTTTGCTGAACTTGTGTGTTCAAATTCGCTGAAAGCTGAGCGAACGGCGTCCTCTGCAGGCTTGCTTAAACTTGAAATGCGGCGATTTGGTTCTGTTTGTATGAAGGCCGCAGATGTGTCTGCGGTGCCTGCAGGCGGAGCGTTGGCGGTAGACAGAGATTTGTTTTCATCTTATATCACTGATGAAGTTAATAACAATGATAACATCACCGTTGTAAACGAGGTCGTAGAAAATATTGATTTCGATAAGCCTACTATTATCGCCACCGGCCCTCTGACCGACGGAAAACTGTTTGACCTAATTAAATCAAAATGCGGCTCAGCCCTCAGTTTTTTTGATGCGGCCGCGCCTATCGTGACTGCCGAAAGTCTTGATATGTCCAGCGCTTTTAAAGCCTCGCGTTATGACAGAGGTGGAGACGATTATATAAATTGTCCGATGAATAAGGCGGAATACGAGGCTTTTTACGAAGCACTTGTTTCCGCAGAAAGAGCAGAGCTTAAGTCTTTTGAAACCGACCGACGTCTTTATGAGGGTTGTATGCCGATTGAGCTGATGGCAGAAAGAGGGC
>CAYYGY010000213.1:0-1733 GCA_964471735.1 uncultured Eubacteriales bacterium | reverse complement strand
TTTAGTTTCTTTTCCATATTGTTACCTCCATTTATTTTGGTTAACAATATAATACCATAATCTTCCAGTTTTGGCAATATCTTTTTACCAAATTTTCTCAATTTTTTATTTTTACTGCATTTTAAAGGGATTTAAACATTTTTTCTGCAAAAAACAAGAGCCGAATTTGTTGTTTCGGCTCTCATAAATAAATATTTTGATACGGCGTCAACCATTCAGACTGTCGATATAATCGCAGGCTGCCAAGGCTGCAACGGCACCGTCGGCAGCCGCAGTCGTGACCTGTCTTATGCGCTTTGCCCTGCAGTCACCCGCAACGAATATACCGTCAGTTTTAGTCATACAGTCTTCCTTGACGTCAGCATAGCCTCGGTCGTCAAGGTTGATGACAGTTGAAAATGCATCATTTTGCGGAATCAAACCTACAGCCAGAAAAACGCCGTCGACCGCCAGTTCGGTTTCACTGCCGGCTGCGCTTTTTATTCTGATGCCGTTAAGTTCTTCTGCACCCAGATAACTTTCTACGACCGAACCGGTAATAATCTCAACATTTGCTTTTGAAAAAAGCTGTTGCTGCAGTTTTTGTTCGCCTGTCAGTTTGTCAAGGTTTTGTACAACGTAAACCCTAGAGGCAAGGTCAGACAGCAATATTGCTTCCTGCAAAGCAGAGTTTCCTCCGCCGACGACAGCCACCGTTTTATTCTTATAAAACGCACCGTCGCATACGGCGCAGAAGGAGATGCCGTTACCCACAAACTCGTCTTCCCTATCTAGGCCAAGGCGTCTGTGTTTAGCACCGGTCGCAATTATGACAGCGCGCGTTTGAAACTCACCGTCAGTGGTTACGACAGTCTTTACATCGTCGTTTCTTACTGATGTGACCTCGCAATATTCAAACTCAGCGCCCTGAGCGAGCACCTGATCGACCAGTTTCTCTGCAAACTCATTTCCTGACAGTTCATTAAATCCGGGGATATTCTCAACCTTAGGCGAAAAGGTTATCTGGCCGCCAAAGGTCTCTTTTTCAATTACCAATACACTCTTATTTGCTCTTAAAGCATAGAGTGCGGCGGTCAGCCCCGCAGGGCCGCCGCCGATCACTATGATATCATACATAAGCTATCACTTGTTCTCGATATATTTCTTGATATCGGACACACCGGCAAACTTTTGAGCCAGATTTCCGCTTACCACGACCAAGGTCGGCGCTTGTTTTATGCCAAACTCTGTTGCACGCTCGGGCTGTTCGTTTGCGTAGATCTTTTCGTACTCTACGCCTGCTTTATCCAAAACTGCGCAAGCTACCTTACAATTAGGGCAGGTAGAGGTAACAAACAGATACGTTGCGTCAGAACCGTTATCGACCGCTTCGGGTTCGGCAGAAACACTATCGGCAGAGCAACCGTTGCGCACCAGCTTTGAGTTTGCAATGTTGTAAACCTTACGGTCTTTATACTCCTGCGCTTTACCGTCGTTCCAGTTCTGAACCGGACGGTAGTAACCGGTGATGCGGCTGTAGACCTCAGCCTTTTCACCGCACTCAGGGCAAACAAACTGCTCGCCGGCGAGATATCCGTGCTCCCTGCAGACCGAATATGTCGGAGAAAGCGTATAATAAGGCAATTTGTAATTCTCAGCGATCTTTCGGACAAGCGTCGCGGCGGCTTTCCAGTCGGGAAGCTTCTCGCCGAGGAAGGCGTGTAATACAGTACCCGATGTGTAGAGAGTCTGAA
>CAYYGY010000212.1:0-1755 GCA_964471735.1 uncultured Eubacteriales bacterium | reverse complement strand
CTGACGGCAGAGTTTTTGGTAAAATGGGTCACAGCGAAAGAATAGGCGAGGGGCTTTATAAAAATGTCCCGGGAAACTACGATATCCGTATGTTTGAAGCGGCTGTTAAGTATTTCAAATAATTTTTGGAGGAAATTATGAATTTTTTTGAAGACTTAAAGAATTTTGATGCTGAGGTAGCCTCCGCTTGTGACAAAGAGCTACAGCGTCAACGTCAGAATATCGAGCTTATTGCAAGCGAAAACATCGTATCGAAGGCAGTTTTACTTGCCGCCGGCGGTGTGCTTACCAATAAATACGCTGAAGGCTATCCTTCAAAGCGTTACTACGGCGGTTGTCAGTGCGTTGATATCGTTGAGGAAATCGCAAGGTCACGCGCTAAAGCTTTGTTTGGCGCTGAGCACGCAAATGTTCAGCCGCATTGCGGTGCATCCGCCAATCTTGCTGTGTTCTTTGCGTTGTTGAATCCCGGAGACACCGTAATGGGTATGAACTTGCAGCAAGGCGGACATTTGTCGCACGGCTCGCCGGTAAACATTTCAGGTAAATACTTTAACGTCGTGCCTTACGGCGTAAATGATGAAACCGAAATGATCGACTATGATGACATGCTGAGAATTGCCAAGGAATGTAAGCCTAAGATGATTATCGTAGGCGCAAGTGCATACTCACGTACAATTGATTTTAAACGTTGCCGTGAGATTGCTGACGAGGTTGGTGCCTATCTTATGGTCGATATGGCTCATATTGCAGGTTTGGTCGCTGCAGGTGTGCACCCTTCACCGGTACCTTACGCTGATGTAGTCACTACTACCACGCATAAAACCCTGCGTGGCCCCAGAGGCGGTATGATCCTCTGCAAGGAGGAGCTTGCGAAAGCTATCGACAAAGCAATTTTCCCCGGTATACAGGGCGGCCCGCTTATGCACATAATTGCGGCTAAGGCTGTTGCCCTCGGTGAGGCGATGACTGATGAATTCAAGGCATACGGCAAACAAATCGTCCGCAACGCTGCTGTACTTTGCGATGAACTTAAAAGCAGGGGTGTTGAGATAGTTTCAGGCGGAACGGACAATCACCTTATGCTACTTAAGCTTCTTAACTGCAACATCACAGGAAAAGAACTGGAAGCACGTCTTGATGAGGTTCATATTACCGCAAATAAAAACACGATTCCTAACGACCCTGCAAGCCCGTTTGTAACCAGCGGACTCAGAATCGGCACTCCCGCTGTCACTACCAGAGGTTTTAAAGAGCCTGAGATGAAACTGATCGCCGGATACATTGCCGACATCATAGATGATTTTGATGCAAACAAGGCACGCGTTTCTCAGGAAGTTCAGGATCTTTGTTCAAAATTCCCAATTTATTAAGGAGGAAAAACAAATGGCATATCTATCTGATATTGAAATTGCTCAGCAGTGCAAAATGAAGCCCATTACTGAGGTTGCAAAAAGTGCACATTTAGATGAAAAATATATTGAGCAATACGGTAAGTATAAGGCTAAGATAGATCTATCATTGCTGAAAGAGTCTGACCGTGAAAACGGCAAGCTAATTCTTGTTACTGCTATCACTCCGACTCCGGCAGGTGAGGGCAAGACTACTACGACCATCGGTTTGGCAGATGGCCTTAAGAGAATTGGCAAAGATGTAACGGTTGCACTTCGTGAACCGTCATTGGGTCCGGTTTTCGGCGTCAAAGGCGGGGCGGCCGGCGGTGGCTACGCTCAGGTGGTACCAATGGAGGATATA
>CAYYGY010000211.1:1275-1760 GCA_964471735.1 uncultured Eubacteriales bacterium | reverse complement strand
AGCGGTAACATAACCGGCACACGAAACGCAAGCGCCACCTTTAACAAAATTGATGAGCAAATTAAAGCCATATCATCAAAATCAGGCAACGCAAAAGTTGCGGTTTTCTTCAACAGCGAGATGCTTATCCCTGCTGAGGGGCTTGCAGGCGACATTATTTCGTTTGCAGGCGGTGAAAACATTGCAACCGGCCAGACAATGAGCGATGATGAAGTTAAGGCCAAAAAGCCCGATGTCATTCTCTGCGGTGCAGATGATTTAGAGGCGATAAAGGCGCGGTTTGACTCGATCAGGGTCGAACAGTTTGACGTTCAGTTGCTTGAATCGCGCGGCAGTAAAATAGTTGATGCGGTAAAACAGCTGAATAAAATTCTTGAGTAAAATATTTTTTACGGTTTTTTGAAAAAAGGGGTTGCATTTTTAATCAAGGTATGATAATATAATGCCTGTTGTGAGTCGGTGCTTATGGCTGTGAGGGTCCACCT
>CAYYGY010000211.1:0-1175 GCA_964471735.1 uncultured Eubacteriales bacterium | reverse complement strand
GTTCCCATACCGAACACAGAAGTTAAGCTCACACACGCCGAAAATACTTGAGCGGTGACGCTCCGGGAAGATAGGTCGGTGCCGACACACAACATTTTCTCTTTTTTCAAATTTAACACTTGCGTTTTAATAGGCCTTGTGTTAATATAATGTCTGTACTCAGTCGGTGCTTATGGCTGTGAGGGTCCACCTGTTCCCATACCGAACACAGAAGTTAAGCTCACACACGCCGAAAATACTTGAGCGGCGACGCTCCGGGAAGATAGGTCGGTGCCGACACAGACAGTTAAAGCCGTCGAAATAACGACGGCTTTTTTATTTTTTATTTCTTATTTGGAGGCGATGTTTTTGCAGGCTTTTGACGATTTGATACTTGAGTTTTTCGGTAATATACAACTGCCGATATTAAATGAAATAATGATTTTTGTTTCGGTCATCGGCAACTCCGGCATAATTTGGATAGCACTGGGGCTTGTACTGCTGTGCTTTAAAAAGACGCGCAAGCAAGGCGTGACTGTACTTATCGCACTGATAATAAGCTTTTTAATAGGAAACCTTACGATAAAGCCTTTGGTCGCAAGGCAACGCCCGTTTGAAGCACAAGAGTTAGACCTGCTGATTACACCGCCGCTTGACCGGTCCTTCCCGTCGGGGCACGCGATGTCCTCGTTTGCCGCAGCGTGTGCTGTGCTGTTTTACGACCGCAGGATAGGCATTCCTGCCGTTTGCCTTGCGGCGCTGATAGCGTTTTCGCGGCTTTACCTTCAGGTGCATTATTTCAGTGATGTTGCTGCAGGAGTGATCTTGGGTATCATTTACGCCGTTATAGCCTACTTTATCGTTAAAGCGATATGGAAAAAGGCAGACCGCAACCGCATAGGTTAGTTTTACAAAAAGCAGGTTGAGGCACCCTCCGTAAGGAAGGTGTCTCAATTATATTCGGCAAGTAATTACCTTTCTCAAAGCATGTAACCCACTATGACACTTTCAACTTTTGGAAGTGTCTTTTTTCTTTTTAAAAGATCAGCGGAGATACTTCGCAAAGAAGTATCTCCGCTATGGAAGAATGTTTTTCATTTCAATAAGTTAGTTGCTTTTGTATTTATCCATCTCGATAAGAATCTTAACAATCTGTTCTTGTTCTTCTTGACTTTTGGTTAATAAAAATTCATAGC
>CAYYGY010000210.1:0-1764 GCA_964471735.1 uncultured Eubacteriales bacterium | reverse complement strand
TAAAAGATATGAGAAAAAAGCAAATAATTGATGTAACGGGAACACCTTTGATACCATCATGGCAAGGCCGCAGGTGTCTGGGAAACGGTGAGCATCCGGAATATGAATGTTGTTGTGACGAGTGCGATTATTATTTGTATTGTTTCCCACAGTTTAATAGGACAATCGCCAAACTGCGGCGGAAAAACTTTGGTTATACAAAATCTTTCCAAAGCGGTGGCTCGCTTGTGCAAAGGGAGACGACAAAACGACGATTCTGACTGAGGGGTTGTTCAAACACTCCTTTCTGTCATCCTACGGCAACAGGGTGAGCGATGCGAGCGACATCACTACAGTGTTTCTTGAGAGGTGTGCCGGTATTGTGCCCTTTTAGGGCTTAGTTAAGCCACCGGCACGGACGAGGACTATGATTTTGATGTTGGAAATAATTTGTCGACATAAAAATATTGACTCTAACCCACACATTGGTTAAAATAATATCTAGAAACAGAAAGGACGGTTTAAGATATGGACGATAAAATTTCAAGCCTTAATAATAACGGCGAATACGACCCGTATATCATCAGCCTGTCTGACGAGGACGGAAACGAATATCAGTTTGAGGTGCTCGACGACATAGATTATATGGACTCGCGCTACCTTGCGCTTCTTCCGGTTTACGAAAATCCGGCAGATATGCTGTCTGACAGCGGCGAACTCGTCATTTTGAAGGCTGTTGAGGGCGAAACGCCTGATGAAGAGGAGTACGAGGAAATAAAAGACGACGCTGAGTACGAGGACGTGGCTTCGATCTTCAGTGACCGACTTCAGGACCTTTTTGAAATAGAGGACGAGGAGTAAAGCATTACCTGCCCTGTTTGTGAACTTGATCTGTCTTTATAACCCTACAACCTATTTATAGGGAGCCCGACTTCGGCGGCGGGCACTGCAGACCTCCCGCTAAGGCGGACGAAGGGAGCGCGATGCCGTTGAGAGGGCACCCACCTGCCAACTTGCAGGTTATCAAATGTCAGATGTACGGCAGGGCGGGCCGATAAAATCAAAAACCCGACACGTTTTAATGTGTCGGGTCGCTTTATTTTTTATCCTGTATATCAGTAAGCAACGATATGGCACCGCTGTAAACCCTGAGAGGATCGTCCGCAAACGATGCCTTTACGGCTTCTGCCTGAGCGCGGTCAGGCACCCACAGCTTGATTTCCAGCAAAGTTTGCTCGCCGTCAAGGACAGCGCAAACAACGTCAAATCCGTTGCCTGACGGCACAACTGTCGCCTTGTTCTCGCGCGCGATTCTCAGCTTCGTCATCATCGACACCGCCGCGCGGGTAGCCTTTTCCTTAACTGAATATGGAAGTATAAACTCCCACTCATTTACCGCCTCAGCGCCTTGCTCGGTAAGCGTCAGGCGCCCCTGCGCATCAAGTTCAACATTGCCCTTTTTAAGCAGCTCGTCGATAGCCTGCATTATCTCAAAATAATTGGCTATGCCGTAGTATTGCAGCAACTCCGGCAAAAGCTGGCGCTCAACAGGCTCTCTAACCGAGAGCAGGGTATAGCAGACAAGCAGCCTCGCCTGCTGAGAATTGTTTATTCCGCCCGGATCCACTCCGGCAGTGATAGCATCGTATTCCATAATTTAATCACCTTAAAAAAGTTATTGACAATTCGTGTTTGTGGTATTATAATACACATTGTGGCAAATTTGCTGATATAGCTCAGTAGGTAGAGCGCATCCTTGGTAAGGATGAGGTCACCAGTTCAACT
>CAYYGY010000209.1:0-1770 GCA_964471735.1 uncultured Eubacteriales bacterium | reverse complement strand
CACCGACTGCTCCGCCTCTGCACTGAAGGGGACTATCTGTCCCGTAAGAGACTCAAACTGAAGATTATCAGCCATCTTTTTAATTTCCTTTCGAGGGTTTTATTCCTGAACAATGCTTACGGTCATTTCTGCTGATATACCGGTATAAAGCTTAATGGTTACAGCATAATCACCGAGAGCTTTTATATCTTTCATCACTATCTTGCGGCGGTCAATGTCTATTCCGTGCTCGGCTTTGATTTTCTCGCCGACTTCCTTTGCGGTGACCGACCCAAACAGTTTGCTTGATGAGCCTGCCTTTACTTTCAAGGTTACCTTACCGCCGTTAAGCTTATCTGCCGCCGCCTGTGCCGCCGCTTTTTCCTCGGCTATGCGGTGTGCCTTTGACTCCTCACGGTTACGAAGTTCGGTCAGCGCCTGATTATCGGCCTCGACAGCCAGACCCTTCGGCAAAAGAAAGTTTCTTGCATATCCGTCGGACACGTTTACCATTTCTCCCTTTTTGCCCTTGCCTTTTACATCTGCTGTTAAAATAAGCTTCATATTTCATCTCTCCGTTTCGTTAATTTTGCTCATTATCCCTGCGGTATTGCACTATCGCCTGAGCAAGCTGTTCGAGAGCCTGCTCTTGAGTTACATCTTTAAGTTGGGCCGCAGCCATAGTCATATGGCCGCCGCCACCCAGTTTTTCCATTATAAGCTGTACGTTTAATTTACCGAGCGAGCGTGCCGAGATATTGACCGTATCGCCTTCTGTAAACGCGACAAACGATGCATCAACATCTTCAATGCCCAGCATCTCGTCAGCCGCCTGAGCCGACGCCAGCCGCAGATAAGGGTCAGAAGCCTCAGCCACCGCAACAGCACAGCGATTAAAAACCTTTGCCGACGACACGATGCTCGCCTTGAGTTTATAGACATCTATAGAATTCTGGAAAAAGCCCTTTACAACTACCGGATCTGCGCCGCAGCCTCTTAAATACGCCGATGATTCAAACGTTCTTACGCCCGTATGCAGTACAAAGTTGCGTGTGTCCAGCATTATGCCCGCCAGCAGAGCCTCTGCCTCGACCTTACCGACTCTTGCCGTCATATACTGCAAAAGTTCACTGACCATTTCGCACGCTGACGACGCATAAGGGTCATGGTAAAAGATAACGGCGTTGTTGATATGGTCAACGGTTTTGCGATGATGGTCTATTACAACGATTGACTGAGCGGCGTCAAGCAATTCGGGAACGTCGGCAAAATTGGCACGGTGGGTATCTGTTAATATGAGAAGCGTGCGCTTAGTAACAAACTGCATTGCCTGAGACGGAGCTACGGTTATGGTTTCGTCGGGATAGGCCTTTTCTACATAATCAATAAGTTCGCTGCACAGGCATTTATCCCTTGTTATGGCGATACGGCACGGCTTTCCTGAAGCAATAACAGCCCTATAAAAGCCGTAGCAGGAGCCGAAGCTGTCAAGGTCGGCATAGCGGTGGCCCATCACGATAACATTATCGCACGAATCTATCATTTTGACAAGCGAGGAGGCCACCATTCTGGTGCGCACCTTTGAACGCTTTGAGCCTGTACTGGAGGTGCCGCCGAAGAACTCAAACTCCTTTGTGTCCCTGACGGCCGCCTGATCGCCTCCGCGTCCAAGCGCCATATCAAGTGCCTGACGGGCAAGTTCTTCACACTCGGCAAAGCCCTCTCCCGCCCTGCCTACGCCTATTGACAGCGTGGCAGAACCACTTCCTCCTAAGTCAATGGACTTTACCT
>CAYYGY010000208.1:0-1776 GCA_964471735.1 uncultured Eubacteriales bacterium | reverse complement strand
ATGGGAAGATTAAGCGTTAAGCTGTGCGGTATCGAAATCGCTAATCCGATAATTCCCGCTTCGGGTACCTTTGGCTACGGGTACGAGTTTGCAGAGTTTTATGATATCAACTGCCTTGGCACATTTTCGTTTAAGGGCACGACAAGGCAGCCGCGTTTCGGCAACCCGACACCCAGAATAGCTGAGTGCACTTTTGGGCTTATAAACGCGGTCGGCCTGCAGAACCCCGGCGTTGAAAAGGTTATAAGCGAGGAACTGCCTAAATTAAAGCAGTGCTTTAATAAGCCTGTTATGGCAAACATCAGCGGCTTTTCCGTCGAAGATTATGCCTACACCTGCGAAAAACTGGACAAAGAGCAACAGGTCGGTTGGCTTGAGGTCAACGTAAGCTGCCCCAATGTTCACGGCGGCGGTATGAGCTTCGGCACATCGCCCGAAGCGGCCGCAGAGGTTGTAACTGCTGTCAAAAAGGTAACAACCAAGCCGGTCATAGTAAAACTGTCACCGAATGTGACGGATATAGTCAGCATCGCAAAGGCGTGCGAGGACGCCGGCGCAGACGGCATCAGCCTGATAAACACGATGCTCGGAATGAGGATAGACCTTAAAACCAGAAAGCCCGTCATCGCCAATACTATGGGCGGATTTTCAGGGCCGGCGATTTTTCCGGTAGCAGTGCGTATGGTATATCAGGTTGCTAACGCAGTTAAGGTTCCTGTTATAGGAATGGGCGGCGTTTCAAGCGCCGAAGATGTTATCGAAATGATGCTCGCCGGTGCAACGGCTGTAGAGGTCGGTGCCGCAAACCTCATCGATCCTTTTGCTTGCCGCGATATAATAAACGACTTGCCCAAGGTAATGGACAAACTCAAAATAGAAACATTAAGTGATATAATAGGAGGTACAAGATAATGGGAAAGGACGTCATAGTAGCCTGCGATTTCGCAAGTGCAAAAGAAACCTTTGCGTTTCTTGACAAATTCACCGATTGCAAGCCTTTTGTCAAGATCGGTATGGAGCTTTTTTATGCAGAGGGACCTGCAATAGTACAGGAGATAAAAAGACGCGGTCATAAGATCTTCCTTGACCTAAAGCTTCACGATATCCCGAACACCGTAAAAAAAGCGATGAGCGTGCTCTCAAACCTCGATGTCGATGTGTGCAATTTGCACGCCGGCGGCACCGTGCGTATGATGGAGGCCGCCATTGAGGGCCTTACCCGTCCTGACTCAACGCGCCCCTTGCTCATCGCCGTAACCCAGCTTACCTCTACCGATCAGGAATCAATGGAAAACGACCTTCTTATAAAAGAGCCCATCGACAAGGTCGTTATGCACTACGCTATGAATGCAAAAAAAGCGGGCTTAGACGGAGTCGTTTGCTCACCGCTTGAAGCCGAGAAGGTCCATTCCACTTGCGGAAAAGAGTTTTTGACCGTTACACCCGGCGTTCGCTTTGCAGACGGCGACAAGGGCGACCAAAAGCGTGTTATGACCCCTGCCGAAGCAAAGAAGATAGGCTCTGACTATATCGTAGTAGGCAGACCTATCACAGCCGCTGAAGACCCTGTAGCGGCATACAAACGTTGTGTAGAAGAATTTGTTGGTTAAAGGAGAATAAAAATGGAACTTAGAGAACTCATTGCAAAGGATTTGCTTAAAATCAAGGCCGTATTTTTTCGCCCTGAGGAGCCTTTTACTTGGGCAAGCGGAATTAAAAGTCCGGTTTATTGTGACAACCGCCTGACCTTGACCGCACCTGATGTCCGTACCGATG
>CAYYGY010000207.1:0-1790 GCA_964471735.1 uncultured Eubacteriales bacterium | reverse complement strand
TTCTGTTTTTCCACTCACAGTCGCCGTAAATACGGTCGCGCGTAACGCCCGGCGTGTCATCTACGATAGACAGCCGACGGCCGATGAGCTTATTAAACAGTGTAGATTTTCCGACATTAGGGCGCCCTACTATAGCAACTATTGGTTTGGCCATTGCAATCTCTCTTTCAGTTATTCTCCCAGCATCTGATTCAGCAACTCGTATCCGTCATTTCTGCAGATACGAACCTTCACACCGAGTTCTCTCTCTACATCTTCTACCGATGTGTCATCAAGCATTATATCGCCCTCACTGCGAAACATAGAGTCCGGCAAAAGCAATTCATCACCGAGGTTTTCGCACTTGAGCTGATTTATAAGGTCTTGACCTGTTATAAGTCCGCTTACGTTAATATCATGGCCGAAAAAGTCATTTTTCACACCGACCACATTACAATCTAAATTATGCCATTTTTGCTTGGCTCTGTCAACCATTTCGTTCATTATCGGCGCAAATCCTGTTCCGGTTGCGACCGTTATACTGCGCTTTTGAACAGCGCGTTCTTCGCTTTCGACAGCGTCCGTGAACTCGCTTTTCATCAGCGTGCACATTCCAACACCGTTTTCAAGCTGTGCAAAATCGCCGTAAAACTCTCTTTCAGGAAGCGGTCGGTTAGATTTCAGGTAAAACTCGTCGCTGGCATAGACGATTCTGTCGCCGTACTTTTCCAAGCACATATCACCAAACTCATCAACAAGGTCAATAGTATCGCCGGCACTTTTTTCATCAAAACCGTGCAGTTTTTCAAGCCCGTGACGGTACTTTGTAATACCAACAGGAACGACCGCGATGCTTTGTACAGACGGGCACAAGGCCGTCAAGTCTGTAAGGCTTTTCCTTAACTCGGCGCCGTCGTTTATATCAGGGCAGAGGACTATCTGGCAATTCAGTTTTGTGCCTGACTTAGCAAGCCTGTACAATATATCAAGCGATTTGCCTGCGTTTGGATTTTTCATCATTTTAACACGCAGATCAGGGTCTGTTGTGTGGACGGAGATATTTATAGGACTTATGTGCATTTCTATTATGCGATCGACCTCGTGTTCGGATATATTGGTCAGGGTAATATAGTTACCGAACAAAAAGGACATTCTGGAATCGTCGTCTTTAAAATAGAGGCTGCTGCGAAGTCCTTTCGGCAGTTGGTCAATAAAGCAGAAAACGCATTTATTTTTACAGTGCTGTTGCCTGTCCATGAGATATGTTTCAAACTCAAGCCCCAAATCTGTAAACTCGTCCTTCTTGATTTTTACATTTATCAGCCTGCCGTCGCGCAAAACATCAAGCGACAGCCTTTTGTTCATAATATGAAACCTGTAGTCGAGGACGTCCTCTATAGGGTTGCCGTTGACTTTCACAAGGACATCGCCTTTACGTATCCCCTTTTTAAACGCGGCAGAGGCTGGCTCGGCCCCGCTTATGACTACTGACACATATCTCACCTCCTGATAAACAAATATCCCCACGTCATGCGTGGGGATACTCATCACATTGTTAAGAAAAGACCTTAAGCCTCTTTAACGATAACCTGTCTGCCGTTGTAGTAACCGCAACTCTGACATACTCTGTGAGGACGTTTGTACTCGTTGCACTGGGGGCATCTTACAAGTTCAGGTGCCTCCATCTTCCATACATTAGAACGTCTCTTATTCTTTCTGGCCTTAGATGTTTTTCTCTTCGGTACCGCCATCGTCAGCACCTCCTTGCAGTATTAATTAAAATTTTAAAACTTAATCAAAGAACGATTTAA
>CAYYGY010000206.1:0-1837 GCA_964471735.1 uncultured Eubacteriales bacterium | reverse complement strand
ATATACGACAAAAAATTACAAAATTTGCACAACTTATAACTCAAACAGCATTGCCTATGTAAATATTACAGTCAAAAAGACATATTTAAATAAAAAGCGTTAGCTTTATTCTTGTTTCTGAAAATCGCCAATTTAAAGAAACTCCCAAGAGTAAAAGTTAATGCTTGCGTCGCATGGCGTGGGCTTTTACTTATTTGGGAGTAGGTGTTTGGCGATACCTCAGAAACTAATAAAGAATGGTCCGCGTCTTTTTATTGTCTTCACCTCAGCATCATGGACCATAAACAAACTTAATAATTTAACTATAGGGCATATCCCCTATCTAACTCCTATTTTTATGAAAAAATTTAAATTTTATCACACAATTATCATTGCATTAGTTGCAATAACCCTCGCTTCATGCGGTAGCGGAAAAAAAGTCACCTACATCGTGCCTAACGCTATTAACACCGTTAATTCGGTGTCACTTAACGAATTAAACCTCACAGGTGGTGACTATCAAATACTCAACACTATCACAAGCGAAGCTACAATAACAGCAACGATAAAGAAAAATAACGCCACTATTTGGGAAGTGGGCAATGAATTTTTTCTTCACTACAAAGACTTTGGTTTTGGGCTTAAACTAGATAGCTATAGTGGAGTGGTTCGCCTTGGATATCTTTCCAATATGTACTCTCGCACAAATTTTGAAGACTTCAATCCCGAAGAAATCGCTATTAGACTCGCATCATATCGTGCTATCAACATCGCTCAACAACATGGCACCGACGGATTAATCGAGCCTATAATATCCACCAAGGCCGAACAAATTGGAGAAAACATCACTTTCCAAACGACTGTAACCGCAAAACTCGTCAAACTTAAAACTTCTAAATAAGCCTTATGAAATCGATATTTAAATTGTTAATTTGCGCATTATTAGTCCTCCCATTTCAATCTTGTGGAGGTTCTAAAAGAGCCGTAAATCAACAAAGCGTTTCCGCTTTAAACATCAATCTAATCCTCGCAAAAGAAGGTGAAGCCAATAAATTTGTGAACTTAGATTATGGTATCAGACTAAGTGTGCGTGACTCTCGTGCCACAACCAAAATATTAAATATTTATGATGCAAGTGTAACCACTACTCCCCAAACCACAGTTTATCCCGATGTGACTTCATTTGTTTCAGAGACCACTCCCCGATATATGCGCACAATGGGCTTTAACCTCGATGCCAACATCGCTACCGATTATTACCTCACTGTTCAAATCAAAGAATACAACGTGAGCTACCTTTCGGGAATTGGCTGGTCAGGCATAGTTCAACTTGGCATCGAAGTCCATGACAGCAATCGCAAACAAGTATATCCCAGCGTCACTGCTGTTGGGTGCGCTAATGTTAGTGGCTCAAGCAAAAACTCTGCGTTTGCATCGCGAGCCATCAACAACGCATTTGTCGCAGCTCTTGACGACATTGATTGGGATCAAATTGCTTTCTTTTTAAGAAAAGCCGACAGCCCGGCTCTCGAAAAGAATAAGCAAGTCACCGGCGAAGGCAACACCGCTCTTGAAAGCACTGTAATTCGTTGGTATATCGAATCGGCTCCGCGCGGTGCCGATGTTTACACTCGTGTGGTGTCATCAACTCCCGATGTGAAAAATACGAACCAAACCTATGTGGGTACAACTCCTTACGAGACTACCGAAACATTCGACATAAAGGGGCTCACCTACAACAACTCCGGCAACGTTCAGATTGAGGTCATTTGCGAAAAAGGCGGATACATCACTCAGAAAAAACTGCAGATTCAACTAGCAAGTGCAAAAATAGCAATTTGTTTGAAGAATTCCGTTT
>CAYYGY010000205.1:0-1847 GCA_964471735.1 uncultured Eubacteriales bacterium | reverse complement strand
AAACGCTTATCACCGCCATATTAAAAAACAGCCTTCGCCAACTTTTTTTATTTATTCTTCTTATCATGATTCCAGCTTATATCCTATACCATAAACAGTTTTAAGATGTGCGTTGCCGTAGGCGCCCAGTTTTGTGCGAAGCCGCGCAACGTGCGAGTCTACGGTACGCACATCGCCCTCATAGTCGTAGTTCCATACGGCATCAAGCAACTGACTTCGCGTGAAAACTCTGCCTGAACCTGAAGCCAATATCTTGAGTATTTCAAATTCCTTAACGGTCAGCTCAAGCTGTTCCCCGTCCAGATATGCGGTGTAGGCATCGGCGTCGATAAACAACCCCTGCTTGACGGTCACCGTGCGGGCGGCCGCGCTTCGTTTGAGAAGCGCCTCTATCCTTTTAAGCAAAACTGCGGTCGAAAACGGCTTTGTAACATAGTCGTCGGCGCCCGATTCAAAGCCCATAAGCTGGTCGAACTCCTCGGCACGGGCGGTGAGCATAAGCACCGGCACTGAGGAAAACTCGCGCATTTTGCGGCAGGCTTCCCAGCCGTCCATTTCGGGCATCATTACATCAAGTATTACCACGCCCGTCAGCGGGTTTGATTTCAAAAGCTCGACGGCAACCTTTCCGTCGTCCGCCTCAAGCACGCTGTATCCCGCGTGAACAAGCAAGTCCTTGATGAGTTCTCTTATACGCGGCTCGTCATCGGCAACAATGACCTTGATGCTGCTGTCGTCCATAGTCCCAACTCCTTTTCAATGATAATTGTGACATTTTATTTTGATATATTGTACCACAAATGATGAACTATTTGTTAAATTTGAAAAATAAATGTGTAGGTTTGTCAAAATTGTTTTGGTGCTTGACAAACCCTCTTCGTTATGGTACAATGTTAAGGCCGCATATTCTGGGCTTTTGTAAGCGGACACTTGTCCCGCCCAAGCGTAGCGAGTCTATAATAAGGCAGGTGCCAGTAAAATGTACGCTATCATCGAAACAGGCGGAAAGCAGTATAAGGTAGAAAACGGCGACGTTATCTATATTGAAAAGCTTGACGCTGCAGAGGAAACCACCGTTACCTTTGATAAGGTTATCGCCCTCGGCGGTGAGGACGGTCTTAAGGCCGGTACTCCCTATGTCGAAGGTGCTAAGGTAGTTGCTGACGTCCTTAAGCAGGGCAAGGGCAAGAAGATCCGCGTCTACACCTATCGTCCGAAGAAGGGCTCGAAGCGTTGCCTCGGCCACAGACAGCCCTACACAAAGGTACAGATTAACGCTATCGAGGCTTAATCGTACAATGACCTGTGCTGTATTTTTTACACGTTCTCAAAAGCTATGCGGCTTTTGCGTAAGCGGTCACACTGATTCGTCAGGCGCTGATGAGGCCAGACTGGTCTGTGCCGCCGTTTCCAGCGCGGTATATATGGCCGCAAATACGATCACGGAGGTCATCGGCGATTACGCCGACATCACTGTGAAAGACGGCGAGATGACGCTGTTGCTCAAACGCCCCAGCGAAGGCTCCGTTTCGGTGCTTGAGGGGTTGCGGCTGCATTTGACCGAGCTGAAAAATCAGTACAAACAGTATATTGTTATTAATACGGAGGTGCAACACGATGCTTAAGATTAATATTCAACTTTTTGCTCATAAAAAAGGTATGGGTTCGACCAAGAACGGCCGTGACTCTGAGTCAAAGCGACTCGGCGTTAAGAGAGCCGACGGTCAGTTCGTCCTCGCAGGCAACATCCTTGTTCGTCAGCGCGGCACACACATCCATCCGGGCGAGAACGTCGGCAAGGGTTCTGATGATACCCTCTTTGCTATGATCGACGGAAAAGTTAAGTT
>CAYYGY010000204.1:0-1894 GCA_964471735.1 uncultured Eubacteriales bacterium | reverse complement strand
AAACCGCAAAGAAAGCTTTGGCAAAATAAAATCGACACGCCCGCGCATACGGGCGTGTCTTTTGCTTACTTGCAACTGTTTTTAGGACGGTGAATCTATGAGTTATATGACTATTTCAAGTAAAAATAACGATAAAATTAAGCGCGTTTGCAATTTGCAACGTTCTGCATCTGCAAGAAAAAAAGAGGGTGCATTTGTACTCGAGGGACTTCGTCTTTGCAGGGATGCTGCATATAACAACATTGATGCGCTGGAGCTTTATTTTACCCAAAAGTGCCTTGAAAGAGCCCGTGAAGACGTTGAATTTATAATAGCTCATAGTGAGACTGCATATCTTGTGACAGACGATGTTTTTAATAAAATGTCAGACACAGATTCGTCTCAAGGTATCATTACCGTTGTTGATACAAATAAGCTTAAGAACTGTTTTGATTTAGACCCTAAGGGACGGTATGTTGCGTGCGAAAATGTTGCCGATCCGTCAAATTTAGGAGCAATTGCGAGAACGTCAGAAGCACTTGGTGTAACCGGTATGCTTCTTTTTGGCCGATGCTGTGATAGGTTTAATCCTAAGGTGCTCAGAGCGTCGATGGGCGCGATGTTGCGGCTCAAAGTAATAGATTTTGAAAGTGTCGATGTCGGCTTCGACGAATTGTCAAAGCTGGGAATCAGAACATATGCCTCGGTAGTTTCAGATGCAGATTGCAGTGTGTCTGATGTCGATTTTGAAGACGGCTGTGTAATGTTTATAGGCAATGAAGCCAACGGCTTGACTGATGAACTTGTTGCCAAATGCAGCCGCAGGGTGACGATCCCGATTAAAGGAAAGGCTGAGTCTTTTAATGCTGCAGCCGCCGCTGCGATACTGTTATGGGAGTTGATGAAAAAGTGAGTCAACTTGATACAACCAAATACTGGATATTTTTGCAGTATGTAATAGGACAAGGTAGTAGAAAACTGTTAAAGATACTTGACAGATTTGAAACTCCTGTTCGCTTTTGTGATGCAGGATACAACGAAATATCACGTACAGGTTTGCTCAGTAAGACCGAACTTGAGAGATACAAAAAATGCACACTTGAAGATTGCGACAAGGTTATACGATACTGTCGTAAAAGAAAATATGATATCATCACGCCTGATGACAGCAGGTATCCTACGCGTCTTGCGCGAATACCCAATCCACCTGCTGTTCTGTATGTCAACGGTGAATTTCCCAAATTTGACGACGAGGTTGCGCTTGCAATTGTTGGAACTCGAAAATGTAGCGATAACGGCAAAAGGATCGCACGGGAACTTAGCCAAAGGCTTGCCGGCTCAGGTGCACTCATTGTCAGCGGCGGTGCCATCGGAATTGATTCTTCCAGCCATATCGGCGCTATAAAGGCTAAGGGTAAGACAGTTGCTGTTTTAGGCTGCGGCCTTGATTATCCTTATCTTGCGCAAAATGAAGAGTTAAGACGGGATATCGTCAAGCACGGTTGCCTTATCAGTGAGTATACACCTAAAACTTCTGCTTCAAAACGTACATTTCCGGTTAGAAACAGATTGATTTCAGGCCTCTGCCTTGGTACAATAGTAGTTGAAGCTATACTTAAGAGCGGTTCGCTTATCACGGTTGACCACGCGCTTGAGCAGGGCAGAGATATCTTTGTTGTACCCGGCTCTGTGTCAGATCCGCTTTATGCCGGTTCAAACCGTTTGATACGTGACGGTGCCAGAGCGATTGTAGCACCGGAGGATGTGCTTGAAGAATATAAAAATGAATATCCTCATAGGGTAAATTTTTCTGGCTGTAAAATTACAATAACGGATGATGAGGATGTACTCAATCCCAAAAAAGAGATAGAGTCCAAACCGGCTAAAAAGCCGTTTTTCAAGAAGAGGAAGCAAA
>CAYYGY010000203.1:0-1896 GCA_964471735.1 uncultured Eubacteriales bacterium | reverse complement strand
GTGCAAAAGGACGTCTTCGCGAGGACGAGAGATTTTTACCATTGCGGCGGCAAGCAACAGAAATATGACCGCGACCTGCGGCCACATTACGGTCACATCAAAAACACCGTGTACAAGCACACCGGCCGCCGCCGCAATTGCAAGGGCAGAACGTGTGCGCTCTTTTTGCCTAAAATATTTTCTAAACACGGGAACGGCCGCCATAATAATGTAGAACACGAAAAACACCAGTCCGATAACGCCGAAACTTAACAACCCGTCAAAGAGAAGGTTGTGCGCATTTGTCGTGACCTTAACCTGAAAGCCAAGGTCAGCATCGACATAGTCGGGACTGAACTTCATATACGAGAGGATACCCCGCCCGAACAAGGGCGCCTCCTCAAACATGATCAACGACAGCCGCCATATCCTTAGCCTGAGCTCAGTTGAGTGGCCTGCACCCGAAAAACGGGGCAACAGCGACGGCACAGCGATTATTGCAGCGGCGGCTGCGGCACAAAGCGCACCAAAGCCTGCGAGCATCTTCCGTTTATGCTTTAAAATCAGGAGCATAATCACGCCCGTAAACAACTCCATCATTCCCATCAGTGAGCCACACAGCAGCATACCGACGAGGTTGACGGCAATAGTCACGGTATAAAACTTAAAGTCACCCTTTTTGTCGATAAGCATATTTATCGCGATAAGCACCGCAAAACAAATCACGCTTGAGTAAAGGTTTGGGTTGCCGAAAAGGCTGGCACACCTCAGCTCGTCATTTGACGGAAGAACGATACTTCCGCTGGCAAGCTCAGGCTTTACCATATAGACTGCCTTCTCAATAACGGCATAGATGCCTGCGACGATGCTCAGCGCACAGACGGTGTTGTACATCTTTTCAGCCGCTGAGGCAGTGACCGCCTTTCTGAGGTACAGAAAAAGAAGAAAGACAAGCATAACAGCGATGCCCGACAAAAGCCCGAAAAAGTTTTTGTGAACTATTGACGGCACGACCGCCATCGGCAAAAACGGAAGAAGAAAAAGCGCCGTTTTATCGCCGAACACCATCTTTCGTGTGCGCTCAAATACCAAAACAAATATGCATATGGCGGCCAGAACCACAAACGAGGGCAGCCAGGGGAAAAAGGCCGCCACCGTCAATGCCATAATTATGGATTCATCTGAAACACCGTTTTTTAGCAGCTTTTTCACGCGCACACCCCCTGTCTGATTTATAATTGTGAATAAATTATTCTTCTACCGCGCCGTTTAACGCAGACACAAGCCCCGCAAGACCTTGAATCTCAGACGGAATGATTATCTTGGTTGCCTTTCCGTCAGCGGCGGCAGAAAACGCCTCGAGAGCCTTAAGCTTAATAACGCCGTCTGTCGGGGTGGCGTTGTTTATCATAGTGATACCCTCGGCAGTTGCCTGCTGAATCTTTAGTATGGCCTCAGCCTCACCCTCGGCCTCCTTGATCTTCGCGGCCTTTACTGCCTCTGCGCGAAGGATAGCCGACTCTTTCTCAGCCTCGGCACGTAGAATGGCAGACTCCTTTTCACCCTCTGCAACAAGGATGGCCGATTTTTTCTCACCCTCGGCCTGAAGTATCTTTTCACGGCGCTCGCGTTCGGCCTTCATCTGCTTCTCCATCGAGTCCTGAATCTCCTTAGGAGGCATAATGTTTTTAAGCTCGACTCGGTTGATCTTGATTCCCCACGCATCGGTTGCTTCATCAAGCACGGTGGTGATCTTAGAGTTTATCACATCACGCGAAGTGAGCGTGGCGTCAAGCTCAAGCTCACCGATGATATTACGCAGGGTGGTGGCGGTCAGATTTTCGATAGCCATCATCGGGCGCTCAACACCGTAAGCATAAAGCTTCGGGTCAACGATGCGGAAGAAAACGACAGTGT
>CAYYGY010000202.1:0-1912 GCA_964471735.1 uncultured Eubacteriales bacterium | reverse complement strand
GCCAGACCGAAATAGGCCAGTATGTTGACTTGCTGCGCAGGTGATGCGCTTGCTACTCCCTCATAACAAATTTATTCTAACATATTTATGAACAAATGTCAATATTCTACAAACAAGCCGGACATCATTATTCGTTTGACCGAGTTTTGACTGTTTTTATAATTTTATTCAGTCATTTGGGAATAACATTAAAAAGGAGAGTTAACATTATGAAAAAAGATAATAGGAAGATTGCGCTCATCGGAACCGGAATGGTGGGTATGAGCTATGCATATGCATTAATAAATCAGGGACTTTGCGACGAGCTTGTGCTGATAGACATTGATATCGAGCGGGCAGAAGGCGAGGCTATGGACCTTAATCACGGCATGGCATTTGCACCATCGAGGATAAGGATATACGCAGGCGTATACGGCGACTGCGCAGACGCTGACATAGTTGTGATAGCGGCAGGCGCAAACCAAAAGCAGGGTCAGACACGCACAGACCTTTTGCATCAAAACGCAAGAATAGTCAGAAGTGTTGTCAAAAGTACGGTGGAAAGCGGTTTCAACGGCATATTTTTAGTTGCGTCAAATCCTGTAGACATTATGACGATGGTAGTAAAAAAGGCATCGGGCTTTGATACCTCAAAAATAATCGGCAGCGGAACCACGCTTGACACAGCAAGACTGAGGTATCTTATCGGCGATTATTTTAACGTTGACCCTAGAAGCGTTCACGCCTATGTTATGGGCGAGCACGGCGACAGCGAATTCGTACCCTGGTCTCAGGCGATGATATCGTCTGTTCCGGTGCAGGATATGTGCCGTTTTACAAGCAAGGGTTGTATTCTTGATGACCTCGTAGACATAGAGGAAGATGTCAGAAACGCCGCGTACGTTATAATCAAGGCCAAACACGCAACATACTACGGAATCGGTATGTCGCTGGCAAGGGTAACGAGAGCGATTTTTGCTGACGAATGCAGTATTCTTACGGTGTCATCTTACCTCAACGGACAGTTTGGTGTCAAAGACCTGTTTGTAGGCGTGCCCTGCGTTGTAGGCAGAGAGGGCGTTAAGGAGGTTCTGCCTATCACCCTGAACGAAGAAGAACTGACAAAATTCAGAAAATCCTGCAAAATAATTGCCGAATTAAATGAAGATGTCAGTTCTGATAAAGTTAATTTTTAAGCATTGAGTTTACCGCCAACAGCACGCCCATATGCGCACTGTGGAAATTAAGTCCGCCTTGCATCCACGCGGCGTACGGCTCTCTCAGCGGTGCATCGGCTGAAAGTTCAACAGAGGCGCCTAGTGTAAACGCACCGGCGGCCATAATTATATCGCAATCGTAGCCCGGCATAGCCCAAGGTTCAGGAACAACGAAGGAATCAACGGGTGCGCCCGATTGCATACCTTGACAAAAACGGATAAGCCTGTCCTTATCGCCCAAAACCACAGCCTGAATTATATCCCCTCTCTTTTCGTCAAACGAGGGGGTGACCTCGTAGCCCAGAAGCGAGAGAAGGCTTGATGCATACACTGCCATTTTCAGTGCTTCGCCTGTGACGTGCGGGGCATTGAATATGCCCATATACAATTCTCTGTTGTGGCCGAGCGTGGCTCCTATTTCCGCGCCGGCACCGGGGACTGTAAGGCGGTAGGAGCACTGTTCCACCAGCTCGGCTTTGCCGGCGATATAGCCGCCGGTCGGCGAGATGCCGCCGCCGGGGTTCTTGATCATCGAGCCAGCCATGATATCCACTCCGTGGGATAGCGGCTCGTCCATCTCGACGAACTCGCCGTAGCAGTTATCGACCATGACGATGGTGTCGGGCGATACCTCGTGAACAAGATCGGCGATCGCTGCGATCTCTCTGCACCGCAACGACGGACGCAGAGCGTAGCCCTTTGAGCGCTGGATATAC
>CAYYGY010000201.1:0-1912 GCA_964471735.1 uncultured Eubacteriales bacterium | reverse complement strand
TCAACTCCCCCCGCCTCCACCACTGTGTCTTATACACACACAACACCACCCACGTTTATTTCCTTTGCGGACTGTTCGTCATACTATGTCCATGGGAATAACGCGCAAAACCCCGACAGGAGATTCTGTCGGGGTTTCGTGCATTGTATCTCCGCAGAACAGTTATAATCTAACGGCATCTGTTATAACCTAACAAACGCCTGAGAATCAGTCGATTTGCCGTTAGAATATAACTGCAAAGGAGAAATAGGCTATGATTAGAATTTTACTGTCCCGCAAGCTTGGCGAGGTTCGCTGGACACAGGCCGACCTTGCGCGAGCAACAGGTATCAGACCATCGACTATAAACGATCTGTACCATGAGCTCGCAGAGCGTGTCAACCTGGAACATCTTGACCTGATATGTGAGGCACTGGAGTGCGACCTTTCAGAGCTGATTGCTCGCGAAGTCAAAGGCGAACCCAAAACCAAATCTCGCATGGGAAAAGAATTACTACATAGATAACGCTCACAGAGCCCGGATGAATCAATCGTCCGGGCTCACTTTTTTAGATCTCTTTACCGTCGGGGAAAATAAAGCCGACACGAGACATCGCTCCAAGAGCATTTGCAATGATTTCCCATTCTTCAACAGAGAACTTGCCGGTATTTAATCTCTTGTTCAGGAGCTGCGGAGACCATCCAAGGCGCCGGGCCAGCTCTGAGTTGCTGATGCCACAATATGCAACAGCCATTTCGATGATTTGTCGTGCAGTCATGGACTCACCTCCTGCACATATCATAAACCATTTAGTTTGAAATGTCAATAAAAAAATTTCAAAATTAACTAAAAAAGTTAAAATAAAGGGTTGACAAGTTAAACCAAATAGTTTATAATATGTATGTAAGGCAGAGGTGCTTAACCTCTTACGAAAGGAAGTGAGGACATGGCCGAAATGACAAGTGCAGAACTCAATCAGTACTTAGAGAACATTGCAAAGCTGATTGAAGCAACTGCCACCGACCCTGCTACAGCAGCTAAGATCGTCAGAGACAGCAAGGTCAAAGCATAAACGAAGAGCGGCCGCCCCGTCAAGAACGCCGCTCCTCCACCCCGATAAGGTGAGCCGGGAGCCTTACCCCGGCCACCTTGATTATAACCGAGTAAGGCAAAAAAATCAAGGAGAATGTTAAGCAATGAAAAAGTCCGCAACTGCTACCCGTAAGGGACTGAGTGCAATCAGTGATACCACAAGAGAGCTATGGTATCAAGTTAACAGAAAATACGGCGACCATGTTTATAACCTTGCGGTAAACGGTCTGGACGAGGTAATCCTTTCCAAAGGCTACACCGAGGAAATCGCTAAGGGCAACCGTCGAGCGCAGAATGTTCTCCGTGAACTACTGAAAGACTGATGAGGAGGTCAATATGAAAGAGATTAAAGTTGAATGGTGTGAGAACTTCATTAAGGCTCAGTTCACGAAGCACCACGGGCGCCCCGGTCCCAACGCAGGTATTGAATACAACGTCTTTTGGAAAAAAGCAGCAGCTTCTGGTCTGTGGGAACCTGGTACCTATGGCTCCCCGATGAGCATTGCGCTTACGAACATTTGCAAAGTCGAAACCGTGCTGGACGATGAGGGCAACTACTGCTACACCGTTTTCAAAATGGCCTAATTGAAGGAGATAGAAAAATGAATTTCACCGAAACCCGCGTCTTAGACAGCTCCAAGCTCCGATCCCTCTGCATTGAGCACAACTGGTACACGCATGGAACCAACGAGGAATACGCACATCTGTTTTCTATGCTTCACGATAAGGACGGATGCCCCGAAAACATGACCACCGACAAGCTGGCAGAAATCGCCGCCGACATTATGGCCCACTCCGAAATCACCGACTACACGATCACTTCCGTTATGTTTGAGCTAG
>CAYYGY010000200.1:0-1923 GCA_964471735.1 uncultured Eubacteriales bacterium | reverse complement strand
GCAATTCTGGTAGGGTTGCTGCGCTGGCCTTTGATAAGGTCGCCGAACCGCTGAACCATTACACCGCCGCCAAGCATATTCGAAAGACGCGCGATACTTTCTGCATAGGCGTTGCTGTCATTGAAAGGCTCTGAAAAATGCTTTGAAACAAGCAAAGCAAAGTTTGTGTTTTCAGTATGCTTTGACGGGTCTTCATAGCTGTGTCCGTTGACGGTAACGATGCCGTTTGTGTTCTCGGTCACGACAGCGCCGTACGGGTTCATACAGAAGGTGCGCACAAGGTCATCATATTTATCGGTACGGTAGACTATCTTGCTTTCGTACAGTTCGTCTGTCAAATGCGAGAATATCTGAGCCGGAAGTTCAACTCTTACCCCGATGTCTACGCGGTTTGAGAGTGTTTTTATATTCAGGTCGCGGCAAATGCCCTCTATCCACTTACTGCCGCTTCTGCCGACAGAAACGACGCAATATTTACAGCCGAATTTTTTCTCGCCTGCCGTTAAGACAAAGCCGTCGCCGTCCTTTTCAATAACATCAATGTGCGTATTGAAGTAAAAACCGACCTTTTCTTTCAGCGTATTGTAGATGTTTTTAAGCACGACATAGTTTTTGTCGGTACCGAGATGGCGCACAGACGCATCGAGAAGGTGCAGTTTGTTTTGCATACAAAGCTTTTTAATTCCGGTATTGGCGGTAGAGTAAAGCTTTGTTCCCTCGCCGCCGTTTGCCATATTGATATCATCGACATACCGCATAAGCTCTAAAGCCTTTTGCCTGCCTATATATTCGTGCAGCGTGCCGCCGAACCGGTTAGTGATATTATATTTTCCGTCGGAAAATGCGCCCGCGCCGCCAAAGCCGTTCATAATAGCGCAAGAGTTACATCCGACGCACGATTTGACCTTTTCTCCGTCTATGGGGCATTTGCGTTTTTCAAGCGGATTGCCCGCCTCAAAAACAACTATCTTCATATCGGGTGAGTTTTTGATGATTTCATACGCCGTGAATATGCCGCCGGGGCCTGCGCCGATTATCGCGATATCGTAATACATAAACATCTCCCCTTTTGAATTTTAACAGCAAAAGCACCGGTTGACTTTACGCTCGACCGGTGCAGTTTGTTTCTTAAATTAACGACAGGGATCAATCCTCGTCTTCGTCTGTGTCAAACTCAAACTGAAGCTTGGTGTTGCAGCCGAGGCACTCGATCTCGCCTTCGTCGAGCATTTCTTCATCAAGAGTTATGACCTCACCGCACTCAGGGCAAACGACCTCAAAAAACTCTTCGTCGTCATCATAGTAATACTCATCATCGTCGTCCTCGTCTTCATAGAGGTCTTCCTCTACCATTGCGAGGTCCTCGTCTACGGCGTCAAGCTGCTCATGAAGTTCGGCACACTCATCTTCAAGGTCAGAGATAGTGAGTGCCATATCATCAACAATATCAATTAAAGCCATAACGAGCTTTGTCATCTTATCGTCAGCCTTGAGCTCCATGCCCTCAGCAAGTCCCTTGATGTATGATGCTTTTTCAGTAAGGTTCATAATTCTATCCTCCATATAATCCATTACGCGCGCTCCATATACTCGCCTGTACGGGTGTCGATACGTATCATATCGCCCTCGTTGATGAACAGCGGAACACGAATCTCAGCACCGGTCTCAACAGTGGCGGGCTTGGTTGCGTTAGTGGCTGTATCGCCCTTTACGCCAGGCTCGGTTGCGGTGATCTGAAGTTCAACAAATGTCGGAGGCTCAACACCGAAAACCTTGCCCTTGTAAGAAAGCACCTTGCAGATCATATTTTCTTTAACGAACTTGAAGTTGTCATCAAGTTCTGACTCATTGATAGGAATAAGCTCGTACGACTCCTGATCCATAAAGTAGTAAAGGCCGCCGTCGCTGTAGGAATACTCCATT
>CAYYGY010000199.1:0-1948 GCA_964471735.1 uncultured Eubacteriales bacterium | reverse complement strand
CGTTAAAATACAAGTCCGGTCTTTTCGTCTACACCCAGTAGGATGTTCATATTTTGGATCGCGGCGCCCGACGCCCCTTTGCCGAGATTGTCATACCTACTGACAAGCAGTATTCTGTCATCGTTTCCGCAAACCGTTATAACCATATCGTCCCTACCGCTTAGCGCGCCTGCAGACAAAAATCCATTTTCTTCATCAGCGTCGCTAAACCTAACAAGCCCGTTGTCATAGTACTCGCGATAGCAGTCGCGCACGTTCTCAGCCGTGCCCTTAAGTTGATGCTTAAACAGCGGCACCGTAACCTCCATACCGCTGTAAAACGGTGCAACGATGGGGCAAAACACAGGCATTATGTCCAAACCGCAAACTTTAACCATTTCTTTCAGGTGCTTATGCTGCTGTGAGAGGCCGTATAGTCTTGGCGCATCAAGCAAGGAATTTCTGTCCTCGTTTTCATATTCGGCAATCATATTTTTGCCGCCGCCTGAATATCCCGTCAACGACACGCAGTTAAGCGGTTCGCCTTTAGCGATCAGGCCCGCATTTACAAGCGGTTCGACAAGCGCAATAAAGCCGCTGGCGTGACAACCGGGATTTGCGACCCTTTTAGATGCAAAAATTTTTTGTCTTTTGTCCCCAAGCTCAGGAAAACCGTAATCCCAGCCGCTCGCCGTTCTGTGTGCGGTTGAGGTGTCGATAACGGCGGTATTCGGATTATCAACAAACGACACCGCCTCGACAGCGGCGGCATCAGGCAAGCACAGAAAAGCTATATCAGCGCTATTGATGGCGTCGCGGCGAGCGATGCTATCCTTTCTTTTTTCCTCAGGCAGGCATATAAGCAAAATATCCTTCCTGTCAGAAAGACGTTCGCGAATTCTGAGACCTGTTGTCCCTGCGCTTCCGTCTATAAACACCTTAGTCATTATGATTATCCTCTTATTTGCATAATTTTTGTATAAATATTCACAACCAAACGAATGATTGTGGAATATTATACGCCTAAAAATTCCTTTTGTCAAGCGAAAAGGATACAAAACCAACAGTTTTGCAATTCTTATAACAGTTTTTGAATATTTATCGCCGCTTAATGCATATTGTATGAATCAAATATGCTTTAATATGTATAATAACAATACTTTCAGCAATATATATCGCAAAACCCAACAGAAAAATAACGGACAGCAGATACTGTCCGTTACCTATTGTTTAAATCAGCTTGCGCCCTTACCTGTCAGAACTGCAGGAACTGTCTTGAACAGAATCTTAATATCAGTCCAAAAACTTCTTTGTTCAATATAGTCGAGGTCCAGCTCAACCCATTCATCAAAGGAAAGATTGCTTCGTCCTGAACACTGCCAGAAGCAAGTCAAACCTTGTTTTACAAGCAAGCGTTGTGACTGATACTCATCATAGCATTCAACCTCTGAAACAAGAGGCGGACGCGGGCCTACGATAGACATATCATTTTTGAGGATATTTACAAGCTGCGGCAGCTCATCAAGGCTTGCCTTACGAATAAATCTGCCGACTTTTGTAATCCTCGGATCCTTCTTTATCTTAAACGCAGGGCCGTCGGCCTCGTTGAACTCAGCAAGCTTCTGCAACATCTCAGGTGAATCAGCACCTACGACCATACTGCGAAACTTATAAAAGGTAAATGTTTTACCTCCCTTGCCAACCCGAGTCTGTTTAAAAAGAACAGGACCACCGTCAAGCTTGACAAGGACAGCAACTATTAGGAACACCGGTGATAATATAATTAAAGCCAGAATCGACAATACCACATCGAATACACGCTTAAAAAACTCATAAACCGGTTTAGATTCATTTTTAACAGGCATTGGGCGCCTAATTATTTGTTTACTTCCCATTATTGAATCTCCCGTTAAAATTTTACGACTTGACAGATGATGCTGCCACACTTGAACTTGAATTCTTCGGGTCA
>CAYYGY010000198.1:0-1962 GCA_964471735.1 uncultured Eubacteriales bacterium | reverse complement strand
GTCAAGGAGAAAAAGGACGAGTATTCCTACACCTTCACGATGAAGCTCAATAACCTCACCGCACAGTTGGACGAGAACGGCAATATTTTGCTCACAGACGCGTCAAGCGGTGAGCTTGCATACACAATACCCGCACCGATAGCATATGACTCAAACATGAGCTTTGCACCCGCAGACAAGGTGAACTATAGCCTTACATCCTCTGGAAACAAGAAATACAGCCTTACCGTCACCGTCGACGCCGAATGGATGAACTCCGAGGAAAGAGTGTTTCCTGTTACTGTGGATCCTTCGGTAAACACAGGCAATTCTGAAATAACGAATATCTATATAGAAGATCCTGAAGTTAATGCGGACAATTCGGGGTGGGACACATTCTTGAAGATGTCCACAAACACAAGGATATATTGGAAAACAAACGATTTGCCAGATATTCCTGTATCAGCATACATTGTAAAAGCAAGCTTTACAATGTATCTTAATAGCGGAGAGGCCGGATACGTAGGTATATATCCGATAATCAGTGAATGGGATGCCAATCTTACATGGAATCATTCTACTGGAGGATTGTTTTCAAGTACATTGCTGGATTACCAACATGTTGTGCCTAATGGTGGGGATGCGACTGTTTTAACTTTTGAAAGATTCACCTGGGATATAACCGATTTATATAATAGTTGGCTATCAGATGGAACCAATTACGGTCTGGGATTGAAAATAGTTGATGGTACAACAGCGATAGGCACAGCATGGTTCTGGGGAAGCGATACAACAACCGGAGGTGGATTATGCCCTCGTCTGTCTGTTCAATACAAGGATATGAAGGGCATTGAGTCTTATTGGACATATACATCGCAAGATGCGGGCTTCGCAGGAACCGGAAACGTAAATCTTGCAACGGGACAACTCATTTTGACAAAGCCTTTGCTTTCGACAACGGATGGACTTATGCCGTTTACACCCTCACTTGTATATGACTCTTCTATGGCAGGCAAAGAATATAAGTATGATAATGCCGAGAGCGCATATTCCTTGGCAATTACTCCGTTGGGCTTCAAATTTAACATGCAGGAAACCGTTGTCGCTAAGAAATACATCGACGCCTCAGGAACAGAAAAAACAATGTATATTTTATCTGACGCAGACGGAACGGAACATTATTTTTTATCTGGTGATGGAACAACATATTATGATGAGGATGGATTGCAGCTTGTGCTCAAAATCACACATTCTGATCAATTGACTATAACAGATAATTCACAAACTGTCCGCACATATGTTGGTACACAGCCACTTGACGATGATGAAGACCTGCAAGGAATATGGTTTTTATCCAGCATCACAGATGCATACGGGAACAAGATAAAATTCACTTATGATTCATGGTGGCGACCGATCAAAGTCAGCCTTATACCTAACGAAAGTACACAAATAGATTTTCTGCATATAGCATACAGAGCGAGCAGTAATATGCCCTATGTCATTTGGAATATGCAATCAAAACATGCCATGGTATTACGCTATTCATCCACTCCAACAGGTGATATATCTACAAGTGGTGAATCATATTTGAGGCAAATAGAATACATCAGAACCTTGACTGCTGATCCCACAGCAGAGACGTTCTTGCCATACTACGAGGACTCTGCTAATGACAGCAATATATTCGTGCACTCAAGCGCCAGCTACACATATGATTCAGTTGGCCATATTATACGGATATATGATGATACATCGGGCTATGGAATTCAATATTTAACGAACACATCCAATAAAGTTTACAGAGTGATTGAACGAGGTCACAACAATGTTGTGGGACAAGGCTTTGCCCTGCAATATGCTGGCAAACACACGGATATTCGCTCGTCGGGGGCTGACGAAACGATATCCAACTCTGATGATATTCTAACACGGTATATATTTGATTCCGAAGGAAGAGTGGTCAGCAGTTATTCAAGACTG
>CAYYGY010000197.1:0-1984 GCA_964471735.1 uncultured Eubacteriales bacterium | reverse complement strand
ATCTGTTTTGTGAGCGGAACTGCGTAATCACGCATCTCATCAATGTAATTATAATTATTTGTGTACTCGCACCACTCAATGAGGTTGATAAGCCACCACATCGAATATGTCGGATGCTTGTTTATCCAGCCGGGAAGCTGTGCGTCATCTGCCGAAAGCCTGAGCCCCTTCATAATCTCGGGCGTGTCACCAAAAACATACTTGATTGTTTTAAGCTCTGGCGCCATATCGCCAATCCATAGCAGTCTGTCACGCTTTATGCCGTCCCATAACTGATTTTGCATACATAAATGACAGGTGTACGCCGAAACATCGTATATTTCGTTGAGGCGGGTATCCGAACACTCAAACGAGCCGACATACTCGTAATCATTGTATACAAATATACCTTGTAGTGTTTTTACAGTCACAATGCAGTCATCAAGCAACTCAAGATATAAAAATCTGTAACCTGTAGACGCATATTCATTTGCTGAATACGACTGTATATCTACCGTGAAATCACGTGCACTGTGGTCGTTGCAAGCACCCATGAACCCGATTTGTGACGTAGCCTCGGTTACTGACTCACCAAAGCAAAAACGCATCTTTGCGCTTGTTTGACCCTTTACCTTGTGTACCGAAATCTGTACTCCGCCGTGAAACTCTGTGCCGAAATCGAACAAAACTGCCGACTTTCCGTTCATCGTCATAAACTCGCGCTCTTGGAGCTGTATCTGTCTGTCGCGGTATGTTAAGATGCAGTCGGCATTTTCAATTTCACCCTTTGTAAATACTATTTTTTGTGGTGTTATGTATCGTCTTACTCGTTTGTCGGTGTCCTCAAATTTAAACTTTTTAACCATTATTTTACCTCAATAACGCCGTTTTTTGAAACTATTGCGTTTTGTAATTGCTTTATATCAACTTTTCGTACGTCGATGGCATTTTTTGAAGCCATTGCTGCCGCAATTCCCGCTGCCTCACCTATGCAGCAAACAATCGGCATAATTCTGTAAGCCGCCTGTGCGGTGTGGTCGCTCGAAATGCATCTGCCCGCAACGAGCATATTGGAAACTCCCTTTGGAATGAGTGCGCGGTAGGGAATAGTATAATATTCACCGTCAGCAAAGCGGTAAATGTATGTGCCGCTGCCTTCGGGATTGTGTATATCAATGTCGTAGTTGCCGCACGCTATCGCATCGTCAAACTTAACGCACTGTCTGAAATCGTCGCCCGTTACCGTGTACTCGCCTTCAATCATTCTGCTCTCGCGTACACCAATCTCTGAGCCGGTTATTGATATGTAACTGTTTTCCAGACCGTCAGCGTGCTCTTTTAAAAACTCGTAAACCTCAAAAACCTGCTCGCGTGCCTCAAGCTCCGCTTTTGTTATATCAAACGGGTCAACGGGGTTTTTCTTAACAATTCGTGTTGTGTTAAAGTGTATTACATTTTTAATAGGTGTGTTAAAAATGAGTATGTTCTCGCGCGGGTTTTTAAACTTGCCTGCATCGAGATACTCCTTGTACTTTTTCTGGAAATACTCCTTTGATGCGTTAAACTTGTCTGCATCAACATTTGCAAGCCTGAAGCAAAGTGTCATCGGCTGGCAAAGCCCATCCTCTTCACGACCTACTCTGCAAGGAACACCCGAAAGATATGCCGCCTGCGCATCACCCGTTGCATCTATAAAATAATCTGCCTTAAGACAAAGCGGGCCGCCGCGTGTGGCAACACACACCTCGGTGATTTTATCGCCCTCGCGCTTAACATCATAAATGTTTGCGTGGAATAAAATATCAATATTCTCTTTCAAAACCATACGGTTTAAAATGAGCTTAAGCTCTTCTTCGCAAAAACGTCTGTTTTCGATAGCACCACGTTTTTCAAGCTCTGTCACAATCTCCTCAAATACACCGCGTGAAAGATAAACCCTCTCACCGTTTATGAGATACTATACAAATATAAACGGTGAGAGGGTTTATCTTTCAAGCTCTGTCAC
>CAYYGY010000196.1:0-2002 GCA_964471735.1 uncultured Eubacteriales bacterium | reverse complement strand
TTAAGCCCTGATTCGGCATACATTTCATTAAGCGTTACAAGGTCTTCATAGTGATAATTTGACACATATTTTCCTGCAAAATCTGTATACCCGCGCAAAATTGCATGTGCGCAGGGATTTCCTGCGCTTTCAACCTCCCAGCCTCGGTAAATAAAGGTGTGGCTGCTCTGGGCGGCTTTGATAGCATTCATCATTATGGACAAGTCGCCACCGGTAGGATTTTTCATTCCGACAGGGATATTAAGTCCGCTGGCAGTAAGTCTGTGCTGCTGGTCTTCAACAGACCTAGCACCAACGGCAATGTAGGAAAGCATCTCGTCAGCACAGGTAAAGCCGTAGTCACGTAATGCTGACACGTGGACATCGCGTATCGCAACGATGCCCTTGAGCATATCGGGCTTTTCGTCGGGATTAGGCTGGTGAAGCATACCCTTATAACCCTCACCTGTCGTACGCGGCTTGTTGGTATAAATTCTTGGAATAATGATTATTTTATCCTCAACCTGATCCTGAACAGTGCGCAGACGTGAAATATAATCCAGTACCGACGTATAATTATCAGCAGAACAAGGGCCGATAATCAACAAAAAGCGGTCTGATTCCCCTTCAAACACAGCTCTTATCAATTCATCACGATGTTTTTTGATCTGAATCATCTGGTCAGTAAGAGGATACTGCTCTTTTATCTCTTTAGGTATAGGAAGTTTTCTGTGGAAATTCATATTCATATCTTTCACCTTATGCCTTTTTGTCAAAGTTTCTGCGTCGTTCCGATGAAATGCGCATCATACTGCGCATCTCTTCACGGTCGCCGTCCTTAATACAGTTGTACAGTTTTTCAAATGTAGCCTGATAACTGTCCATCTGGCGAAGCAGATTATCGCGGTTTGCCAAAAACAACTCGCTCCACATTTCGTCGTTAATATTTGCGATACGCGTGAGGTCACGGAAAGAGTCGCCTGTGTAGCGCTCAAGATTCGGGTCATCGCTTGCGCACATCAATGAAACAGCTATGCAATGCGTAAGCTGAGAAAGAAACGCAATCATTTCGTCGTGTCGGTCGGGCGGTAACACAGACACATCTGCAAAACCCAGTTCTTCACCCAGAGATTTACACAATTCGATGGCTGAATAGGTATTCTTATCAGTTGGAACAACTATGTAATTGGCACCTTTAAAAATGCTGTCGTCGCTGTTTTCAACACCGTATACTTCTCTGCCGGCCATAGGGTGAGCGGCGATGAACTCGACACCTTCGGGCAAAAGCGACTGCACCTGATTTACTATGCAACCTTTTACACCCGTAACATCGGTCACAACTGTTCCCTTTTTTATAAGATGGCCGTGCTGTTCTATCCAATCAACGAAAACGCGCGGATACAAAGCGAAGATTATAACATCGGCCGATGCAATAAGGTCGCCGTCGATATCAGTTGTACCGTCGTCAATAACGTTGTGTTTTAAAGCGTAGTCGATTGAACTTTGCTCTAGCGTAATGGCAGAAACACGGTAGCCTTTACGTTTAAGCGCCATACCGTAGCTTCCTCCAAGAAGGCCTAAGCCAACAATTAGAATTTTTTTAGAATTATCAATTTTCATATATTTCCATTCCTATTCCAAGGGTTTTTATTACATCAAAGTAATCGGGATAACTCTTTTTTACAGCCTCAATTCCAGATATGACTCCGCCGGTTCTGGTGCAAAGAAGAGAGAGCGCCATTACGATACGGTGGTCATTATGGCCGAAAAGCACCGATTTTGGAGGTGTGAGTTTACCGCCGGATATCTCGACGCTGTTTTCGCTTATGACAACATCAACGCCAAACTTTGATAGTTCTTCTTTCATAGCGGCACTCCTGTCGCTCTCCTTAATACGAAGTCTGGCAGTGCCGGTAAACGTGACTGAGCCATATGCGGCAGCCAGCGCAAACATAACCGGACCAAGGTCGGGACAGTCCGAAAGGTCAAAGATCTTTTCACCTGAAGCGAGTGCTTTAAACAT
>CAYYGY010000195.1:0-2011 GCA_964471735.1 uncultured Eubacteriales bacterium | reverse complement strand
CGCCCCCTTAAACACCGACAAGAACACCCTAGTAAGACTTGTTGAAAACGGCGGACGTCCTGTCATCTACTACTACTCGCGTTTTGTTGATGACGGCAATGACTGGATAGGTGACGTCGACTTCATTGTTGATGATAATAAGAGAGAGCGCAACGTAAACGCCGCCAAGGTGCTTGACAAGTTGCTCAAGGACACCGCGTATCTTGAATACGAGTTTATGGAAGACCACAGAAAGATTGCCGACGGCGTGTTTGAAATTGAATATTCAGACGGCAGTATTGTCACCGTTGACTACAACAGCAAGTCGTACTCGATAAAGAAAAACTGATACAGATCAAACTTATACAGCCGTATTGCTTTGAGCGCAGTACGGCTGTTGTATTTAAACAAGCAAAACGTAAAGTTTGCACTTGAAACATAAGCTGACGGCCGTTATAATAAATGTAGTTAAACCTGCGTGAAAGGAAGATGTAAAATGAAAATTTACAGAGTAACGGATAAAGAATTTGCTAAATACGGCAAGGTGCTCGATCTTGACACGAAAGAGATCGTTGCCGCCGCTGAAAAAATCGCTATGCCTGAGGCAGGCTCGGTCTATCACGCTTCACAGCCGGAGTTTGAATGTCTTTCGATAAAGGACACCGTTGAAAACGAGTGCTTCGGCCAAATGCCTGCTCAGCTCGGCTACTGCTGGGGCTACAACAACCGGCTTAACGCACTTGAGTGGCACAAGTGCTCAGAGATAAACATCGCCATTGAGGACCTTATTCTTCTGCTCGGCGCAGAGCAGGATGTTGAAGAGGGCAACCGCTATGATTCGTCTAAGGTCGAGGCGTTCAAGGTGCTTAAGGGCGAGGCCGTTGAAGTGTATGCAACATCGCTTCACTACTGCCCGATACAGACTTCACCCAAAGGTTTCGGCTGTGTGGTAGGTCTGCTTAAAGACACAAACACCGAGCTTAACGGCAAGCCTGAAGATGAGTTGCTGTTTGCAAAGAACAAGTGGCTTATCGCGCACGAGGACAATCAAGAGCTTAAGGCACAGGGTGCTTTCTGCGGAATATACGGAGAAAACTACACCTTTTAATCAACTCACACGCAAAAACGGCTGAGCATCAAACGATGTTCAGCCGTTTTATTATTTTCTTATCAGCCTCGATTTGCTTAATGAGGCCATCGACAGAATCAAATTTCTTTTCTTCTCTTATAAATTCCACCAGTTCGACCCTGACCCGTTTTTCATAAAGGTCACCCAAAAAGCCGTCGATATAGGTCTCCGATATCGCGTCTTTAAGCGGAAAAGTAGGCCTTTTGCCGATATTAGTAAGCCCATTATATTTTCTGCCGCCGACAGTCACCCTTGAAGCATAAACACCGAATTTAGGCAACAAAAAATCGTTGGGAAAAGCCTGATTTGCTGTCGGTATGCCCAGTGTGCGACCTCTTTTATCGCCGTGACAAACTGCGAAATCGTACATATACCTGCACCCAAGCAGCCTTTCAGCCAGCCTGACATCTCCATCGGCAACGGCGCGCCTGATTCTTGTTGAAGAAACCGTGTCGCCGTCGATACAGACCTCGTCGCAAACCGTAAGTTCCATACTGTGCCGCTTGCAATACTCTTCGGCCGTTTTTATATCGCCCTGAGCCCCTTTGCCGAACCTGAAATTGAAGCCGCACACTATGTTTTCAGCACCGATGTCATTTCTGAGCAAGTCAAGATACTGCTCTGGACTGAGATGCATAACCTGTTCAAAATCAAGCCTTAACACTGCATAAACGCCTAAGTCTTCAAATATTTCGTCGGTTATGGATTTAGAAAATATCTGCTGTTTTTCAGCGCTTTTCAAAACGGTTTGCGGATTTTGCGCAAAGGTCACCACAACAACAGGCAAGCCGTATTTATGTGCGGTATCAATGACCTTGCGGTGGCCGAGATGCACACCGTCAAAGGTACCCAACGCGACTGTACAGCCGTCAGGTATATTAATAATACCGTTAGCAGAAATCA
>CAYYGY010000194.1:0-2012 GCA_964471735.1 uncultured Eubacteriales bacterium | reverse complement strand
AACATTAAAAAGGTTGTCGGCTTCCTGCTGGGCACCAATATCGGTGAGGTTATCACCGTGTTTATGGCAATGCTTTTGTGGCATAAGACTCCGCTGCTTTCTATGCAGCTTTTGTGGATCAACCTTGTTACCGACTCACTGCCGGCAATCGCCCTTGGTATGGAAGCGGTAGAATCCGATGTTATGGATAGAAAACCTAAACCGAAGAATGAAGGTATCTTTGCCAACGGCCTTGGTATACGCGTAGTCCTGCAGGGCATTATGTTTGCCGCACTCACGCTCATCGGCTTTAAGGTTGCTGAAAACGTTACGGGCACGCTTGAAGGCGGTCAGACAATGGCATTTATGATTCTTTCTCTTTCCCAGATCGTTCAGGCATTTAATATGCGCTCTGATCATTCCCTGTTTAAGATCGGTATCTTCAGCAACCGCAAACTTAATTGGGCGGCTCTCGCTTCGATTTTGCTTGTGGCACTGGTGCTCTTTACTCCTGTAAAGACTGCCTTTGGCCTCGTTACTCTGCCTTGCGAACTTTATCTTCTCGGTGCAGGTCTTATCCTTGTACCGCTTCTTGCGATGGAACTTTCCAAGGCGTTCGGGCTTGTAAAGCATCATAAGTAACACCCATAAGAAAAGCCGCTCTCGACCACGACAATCCCAAAACAACAGAAAAAACTATCAAAGACTTTTGGAGCAACTTAGACGGCTTCATATCTGCCCTTTTTGCATATTGGTTTAAAAACTACACATTCTATAAATAAATCTTGTTCGCGTGGAGGTAGAATTGCGTAATAAGGGATATTTTAAAGGATGGTATTTCAAATGTTGCACAGATGATAAAACGGTTGCGTTTATTCCGGCATATCATTGTGCCGATAACACTGAGATTGCATCATTGCAGATCATAACCGACAACGCGGCATACAATATATCGTTTAATTCACTGCAAGGCTGTGAACAGCCGTTACGTGTAACGCTTGGTAATTGCACTTTTTCAGAAAAAGGGATCACGTTAAATCTCCGTAATAAAAGACCGAAATTGGAAGGCTCGCTTCGCTTTCATGCTCTTTCTCCCATACGTTATGACATCATGGGGCCGTTTGCCCTTGTTCCGTTTATGCAGTGCCGTCATAGCGTTTACAGTATGGCACACAGGATCGATGGGCGGATCACGGTTGATGATGAGCAGTTTGATTTTAAAAACGGAGTAGGATATATCGAAGGCGATAGTGGGTGCTCTTTTCCCAAGCAATACATTTGGACACAGTGCTGTTTTTATAACGGTTCTCTGATGCTATCTGTAGCGGATATTCCATTTTGCGGCTTTCACTTCACAGGTGTTATCGGCGTTGTTTTACTGGACGGAAATGAATATCGCATTGCCAGCTATCTCGGAGCAAGCGTAAGCACGATCGGTGAAAACACAGTTACCGTCAGGCAGGGGAATCTTGAATTTACCGCTAAACTGCTCAAAAGGAATGCACACCCTCTTTTTGCGCCGGCAAACGGAATGATGAGCAGAACCATCCATGAAAGTGCAGCGTGTAAAGCGTACTATCGGTTTTCGCATAAGGGCAAGGTGCTCTGTGAATTTATCAGCGATAGGGCCGGCTTTGAATTTGAATATAATCAATAGATTTGGTGGCCAAGGAAACAAACGCTGTGACAAATTTGTTTGCCTTATATACAATATCGAGGCAACATATACAAAAAACTCAAACTTTGTCTACACAGTTTAGAAGCATCGGCTGAAGTGTTTTTAATACTGTTGAGGTTTCAAAGGATGTTGTCGCCGGTTTAGACAAAAAACTAACCGAGATGGTGAAAACAAAAGAAAAGCATTTGTTCAAACGGCACCTGAAGAAGATATCAGAAACAGAAGAATAGTTCCTTAACAGGCAAAAGCCGACAGACCAAATCGCAGTCTATCGGCTTTTTTCATTCGGATTGTTTTATGTCTTCCCTTATAATATCGCGTATTGTTTGCATTGAAAGATCCACCGAAGCAATTT
>CAYYGY010000193.1:0-2034 GCA_964471735.1 uncultured Eubacteriales bacterium | reverse complement strand
AGCCTCGGAGTTGGTCATCGCAAAACCGATAAGACCTGCATCGCAAGCCATCTTTGCATAGTAGCCGGCAATACCGAAATGGTTGGAATTTTTAACGCTGACGATAGCCATACCGGTCTTTTTAGCCTTCTCGATAGCAAGCTTCATAGCCTCAATGGAGATAAGCTGGCCCATACCGTCGTGACCGTCGATAACAGCGGAAACGGGTGTTTCGAAAACGACCTCAGGCTTGGCGTCGACATGGATGAGTCCCTTTTCGATGCCCTTGTGGTAACGGACAAGACGCTGCATGCCGTGAGATTCAATGCCGTAAACGTCGGACAGAAGCAGAACGTCTGTAATGCTTTCAGACTCGTCGGCGGTGAAGCCGAACTTCCGGAAGGCGTCACAGCAGAATTTCTTCAGCTGGTCATAAGAATATCTGATATAGCTCATTTGATTTTCCTCCAAAATAAAAAATTAACAAAGTCATTTTACCTCTAATCGAAGGAAAAATCAACACATATTAGTATAATTTTTGTTTTTATTTGCTATTTGTGTTGACAATGCCTCGGGACTAAAGCATAATTAAATATAACTTGTCTGATAGGGAGAAATCACGATGGATAAAATCGCAAGCTTTACGATCGACCATTTGAACTTGGAGTCTGGCCTGTATGTATCACGGCGCGACCGAAAGGGCGACTGCACGGTTACGACCTTTGATTTGAGGATCACCGCGCCCAACAGGGAGCCTGTGATCGACATGCCTGCCCTTCATACGATAGAGCACTCGGCGCGACCTTTCTGCGCAACTGCAACGTAAAGGATGATGTGGTGTACTTCGGGCCGATGGGCTGTCGCACCGGCTGTTACCTTGTCATGTTCGGTGAAATAAATTCAGAAGATATCTACGGCTTAGTGATAAAGCTGTGCGATTTCATTTTGTCCTTCGAGGGTGATATCCCCGGTGCAAAGCCGGAGGAGTGCGGAAACTACTCCGAGCAAAATCTCAGCATGGCAAAGTTTTATATCGCAAAATATAAAAAGGAACTCACCGAAAACAAGCGATTTGAATATTAAAACAAAAACTCCAACCTCTTAGAAAAGAGGCTGGAGTTTTATTTTTAGTTAACACCTTGGATGTTAAACACCTTGATCGCGTTTTCCGAAAGGATCTTGCGGTATTCTTCGGGCGAAAAGCCAAACTCAAACAGGGTGTCAAGCTCACCCTTTGCCTGCCACATTGGGTAGTCGGTGCCAAACAGCACCCTGTCAGCGCCGTAAGCCTGAATTATAGCCTTTGCGCGAGCCTTTTCCATAACAGCGAAGCATGAGGAGCAATCCACATAGAAATTTTCGATACCCGCGAGTTTTTCTACCGCCTCATCCCAGACTGAGTATCCGCCCAGATGTGCGCCTATTACCGTAAGCGCAGGGAAGGCCTTCAGCACGGGAAGCAGCTGATCGGGGTTGGAATAATTGTACCTGCTGTCGCCGGTATGCATCAAGATCGGCAACCGATTTTCGCAACAAAGCTCATAGATGGGGTAGCATTTCTTATCGTTGATACTGAACTGCTGAATGTCGGGGTGAAGCTTTACCCCGTGTAAGCCAAGCGCAACGATGTTGTCGACATCTTCCTTCAGGCTTTCGCTGTCGGGGTGAAGGGTGCCAAGTCCGGTGAATCTGCCGCCACTCGCGGCCACCTCGCCTGCGATAAAATCATTGATGCTCCGCACCTGCATAGGTGTCGTAGCAACCGATTGCACAACGAAATGGTCGATCCCACAGGCCGCCTCCTGATCAAGAAGGTCATCGGCGGTTCCCAGACAGCTGGAGTTTATGCCATAAAAACTGTCGGTTGCGGCAACCGCGCGAGCGGCTATCTTTTCGGGATAGATGTGGCAGTGTGCGTTAATTATGAAATAGGAATTTTTCATTACGCGGTGACTATGCTGCTTGCCTTTTGAAGCCCGAGCTTCTCAACAGCATCCTTTCGCATTTGGTATTTAAGGATCTTGCCGGCAGCGTTCATCGGGAAGCTGTCTACAA
>CAYYGY010000192.1:0-2039 GCA_964471735.1 uncultured Eubacteriales bacterium | reverse complement strand
GTCATAGATGTAATTAACCAAATTAGGAGGAGATTGAATGGAAGAAAAAAGAAAAGCCAAAACATCCACAGCAGTAAAAGCGAGATATAACAATAAGGTGTATGATATTATTTCTGTAAGAGTACCAAAAGAAATGGCAGCGCAATTCAAGCAAAAGTGTGCCGACGTGGGCGTGCCTCAAGCTCAAATTATAAAGCAGGCTATTGCTGATTTTTTGGCAAAGGAATAACCGCACAAAAAAATCAAGCCGCCGTGCTTCAGCTTCATCGCTGTTGCTCGGCGGCGTTTCTATTTATATTTATTTTAGAGTACCCTAGCTACTACTTGACCCCAAGTATTCTCTTCCAAGTGTTAATGCCAACAACACCATCGGATGTCAACCCTACAAGTTTCTGCCACTTGATGACTGCGTTTCTTGTTGCAGTGCCGAACTTACCATCTGCAGTAACGCCGACGGCCTCCTGAACGATCTTGGTCAGGTTCTTATTTTGGTATCCTATAAGCTGCTTTCTGCAGATAGCTTTCTTTGCAATAGATTCACTTTCACTGCCCCAAATACCGTCTACGGCAAGTTTAAAGCCATCAGCCTTTGCTGCCTCCTGCCATACTTTGACTATATTTTCACCGCCAAAGGTCTCCCTTCGCTTTTGAGCATGTCCGTACCAAAACGACTTGCTTGTCCGAGTGTCGATATGAACGAAATTTCCGTCACTGACTTCATAAAGACCTATTCCTAAAACACCTATGCTTTCGGCATACTTAGCAACTTCACAAGGCTTTACATCCTGAACCACAATGTCGGCGGCCATGCCTTTGGTGTGATTTGAATCTGAAGCACCGCCCACAGCTTTGTTATGCTTTTGACAACGATAACCGGAAGTGACGGTGACAGGCTTGCCAAAATGGTCGCGAATCTTCTGCACATAACCAACAAGCTCGCTATCGATCTTGGTAGCAGAACAGCACTCATTTCCATGACAAGAAAATTCATTCACCTTGAAATTAGCGGACAATGCTGTTGTGTTATCTTTTTCATATGTATTGATAGCCATTACATTTCACCGCTTTCCCTAAGTTCTTTTAAGAAGTTATCAGCCTTTATTGCATTTTCTGTGAAACTGTTATTCTTCCAAAAGCCAACGATCAGAACAGCAATTTCAATTCCTGTTTCGACAAACATTGTGATAATGTTCTCGTCTGCAGGGATAACATCGATACCACAGCGCTCCAACACAAAATTCACTATTACCAGCACTGTCAGTATCGTACGTACAATTGTAGATTTTGTAATTTTCATATTGGCCATCCTTTCTATGCCCCAAGCCTTGCAAATATATAACCGGCTACAGTTGCAACAATAAGTGTGATTATCTGTGTAACAAGATTTTCCCACCGCTTGCCAGGCTTATTGGTTATATCCTTGACATCTGTTTTGATCTCCTTAACATCCTTTTCGACCTGCTCCTCACGAACCGCCAGCACCTTTACAGTGCTGGTCAGTTCTTCTAAATCATCCTGACGCTTTTCTAGTTCATCCAGCCTGTGTTTGTTTGATTTAGAACGGTTTTCAACTTCAGTCAAACGATGTTCGATTTTGACTTCCATTTTTACGCCTCCTCAGCAGCAGTAAGGATTTCCTTTGCGATGCTTCTTATCTCTGCTATAGTGGTTGCGGTTGAAAGGCCGGATATAAGCTGCTCTATCTTTGCGTTTTCGGTATTTATGTCCGCGACAGCCCTCTGCTCTGCTATAACAAGCAGCTCCTCTGCTGCCTCGGGAGTTATCCTTCCGCGATTGACATTGTAGTCAATTCTGGACTGCGCGTCTGAGAGCGTGAATGATGCATTCTCAAGATAGTTTTTAAGTACATTTTTCATAACGATGTCTCCTTTATTGTGTTACTGCACTTTCCAGCGCTTCGGTCCTTGAAATCAGCTCCGCGAATTTGTTGTCGATATACAGCTTGGTGTCCGCTACATAATCCGCAGACATCCACGCACCTGCATCGGTGGTTATCGTGGTGTTAGGTTTATTGGTAT
>CAYYGY010000191.1:888-2061 GCA_964471735.1 uncultured Eubacteriales bacterium | reverse complement strand
CGGTGATCGCCCCGACTATCTATCACATCTCACACGTATAATTCAGTACAGCTTTGACCGCGGCGGTAACGTCGTTATTCCGTCATTTGCTGTCGGCAGAACACAAGAGCTTTTATATCTTATCCGTGAAATAAAGGAAAAGGGGCTTGTAAAAAATCACGACGGTTTTGCCGTTTGGGTTGACAGCCCGCTCGCAGTTGAAGCCACCAATATATACTCGCACTCAGACGAGATGCGTGATTTTTACGATGCAGACACCCTTGATTTGCTTGATAAAGGCATAAATCCCCTGCGCTTTGACGGTCTTTGTCTGTCTGTTACCAGCGACGAGTCGAAAGCTATAAACACCGACATGAGCCCAAAAGTGATATTGTCGGCGTCGGGTATGTGTGAAGCGGGCAGAATACGCCATCATTTAAAGCACAACCTATGGCGGCAGGAATGTACCGTTTTGTTTGTCGGATATCAATCAGAAGGAACGGTTGGCAGAAAGCTGCTTGACGGCGCAACTTCTGTCAAGCTGTTCGGTGAGGAAATCTGGGTAAACGCACAGATAGAGCAAATGGACGGCATAAGCGGTCACGCCGACAGAGATATGATGATAAACTGGTTGGGTTCACTGCAGTCACCGCCGGAAAGAGTGTTTGTAAACCACGGCAGCGACGAGGTGTGTGACGAATTCGCTCAATTTATAACTCAAAAACTGGGCTTTAACGCAGTAGCACCGTATAACGGCTCGGAATATGATATTACTACTGGCGTTTGCATAAACGAGGGCAACAAGACACGCATTGTCAAAGTTCCCAAGGTATCGCATAAGTCAAGCGCCGTATTTGAAAGACTGCTCACTGCCGGCAAACACTTGCTTTCCGTTATTGAGCATAACCGCGGCGGTGCAAACAAAGACCTTGCAAAGTTTGCAGAGCAGATAAACCAACTTGCAGATAAATGGGACAGATAACTATGTTTTTAAACCTTTGTGATATAAACCGACAGCTCAGTGCAGATTTTGCAAAGCAGGCAGACGCTGAATTTGCAAAGCGCATTGAGGACGTTGCAAAAAGCATTGTAGCGGACAAAAGCCGCAAAATAATACTTATTTCCGGTCCCTCCGGCTCGGGCAAAACTACAAGCGCGATGATGCTGGAAAAGTGCCTAGATGAGCTCGGTCAT
>CAYYGY010000191.1:0-878 GCA_964471735.1 uncultured Eubacteriales bacterium | reverse complement strand
ATGAAACGCATACACTGTCGCTTGACAACTATTTTCACTCTATGTCCGATGAGGAAAAGGAACTTTTTGCACAAAATAAAATTGACCTTGAGAGTCCGCTTCGTATTGACGCCGAATTTCTAAACGAAAGCCTTGACAGAATTATCTCAGGGAAAACCGTCTCCCTTCCACGCTTTAATTTTAAAGAAAACGTAAGGGAAGACTCCGGAAAAACGCTTACACTCAAGCCGGGTGAGCTTGTAATACTTGAGGGTATACATGCATTAAACCCTGATGTTATAACTATACCCGATAAATACACCGTAAGAATATACGTCAGTGTACGCACCCGTGTTAAAACCCAAACTGGTGAGCTGATACACCCTGAGTATATCCGCCTGCTGCGGCGTATGCTTCGCGACCGTGTTCACAGAGCGCGCTCTTTTTCATCAACGGCGGCGATATACCCCAGCGTTCAGCGCGGCGAAAATTTATATATTATGCCGTATAAACACCGTGCCGATTTTGATATTGACACCTTTCAGCCGTATGAAATAAATGTGTATAAAAATTTGATTTTTGACGGGCTTAAGGCAGAGGGGATTGACAAACAGTCACCAAAGCTGTTTTCCCTTCTTGATGGTGCCATTCCCGCCCCTACCGACATAGTACCCAAAACATCGCTTATACGCGAGTTTATAGGTGACGGTCAGTTTGAATATTAAAAAAGTGAGTGCAAAGCACTCACTTTTTTAATCGTCTATATGTTTTTGTAAGCTCATAAATAAAAATCGCAAGAGCGTCAGACGCGGCGTTCTTTTTCATACGCCATCTCCAGTTGCCGCTCGCGGTGGAGGGAGTGTTGACCCGCGCTTCACTTCCAAGCTCTAAATAGTCTT
>CAYYGY010000190.1:1153-2062 GCA_964471735.1 uncultured Eubacteriales bacterium | reverse complement strand
CCCACAGGGCCTTTCCCCAGCCTGTATCAGAGATGGTGAAATGCAGGCCGTTCTCGCTGACGCCGTGCCAGTATTTTGCTGTTATGTAATGTCCCAGAGGATATGTATAAGAGTGCAGTGCAATCTTGGGATATCCGGTTGTTCCTGACGTGAAGAACATCAGCATCGGGTCATTTCCGCAAGGAGTATCCTCAGTTCTGTAGAAATGTGTGCTGTAAAGCGAGTATTCCTCGTCGAAGCAGTGCCAGCCGTCGCGCTTTCCGCCAACCAAAATTCTAGTTTCAAGCGCACAGCCTTCAGATTTCTCAGCAAGCTCTACCTGCGACGCGACGTCACCGTCAGCGGTACACAGGATGGCGGTGACACCCGCTGATTTAATACGATACTCGAAATCGTGAGCCAAAAGCTGGTTTGTTGCAGGTATTGCAATTGCGCCGAGCTTGTGCAGGCCTAAAATCGCAAACCAGAACTGATAGTGTCGCTTAAGTACCAGCAAAACGCGGTCACCCTTTTTAATGCCGAGGGATTTGAAATAATTTGCGCACTGTGCAGAAGCACGCTTCATATCGTTAAATGTAAATCTTCTCTCCACTTTGTCCTTATCAAGATGGAGCATAGCAAGCTTTTCGGGATTCTTTTTAGCAACCGCGTCAACAACGTCAAACGCAAAGTTAAAGGTATCCTCATTTTTAAAGCTGATAGATTCAAGGTATCCGTTCTCATTTTCAACAGTGTCAACAAATTTGTCGCAAACGATTTTCTTGTCTGCTGAATGGGCAGTGATAAGGGTATCGCGCTTTTCTTTTTCAGCCTCACCGGGGAGAACGACCGCAACAAACAGGCAATCCTGACCGTCAACTGCTATCATTCCGTGAGGGGTCGAACTGTTGTAATAGATGCTGTCGCCCT
>CAYYGY010000190.1:0-1143 GCA_964471735.1 uncultured Eubacteriales bacterium | reverse complement strand
CCGATCTGCACCTTAAGGCGGCCGCTCATAACAAAGTCAAACTCCTGACCTGAGTGCTTGGTCAAATGGATAGGTTTATCCTGAAGTTCGGCACTGTATTCATACTTTACCCAATAAGGCTCGGCTATCTTTTTCAGGAATTTGGGGGCAAGGTTCTTGATTTCGATTCCGTCTTCTTTGGCTGTTTGCTGGCCCTGACCCTTACGTGTTACGGTGTAGGACGAAAGCTTAGCGGTTTTGCCCTCAAGAATCTCATTCAGACCTATTCCGAAAGCAAGGGAGCACTTGTGTATGAATGTAAACGGAAAATCGAGTTTGCCTGACTCATACTGCTTATATTCATCAAGGCTCACTTCTGTCTTTTCAGCCATTTCAGCCTCAGTATAGCCAACAATATCACGCATCTCGCGAATTCGCTTAGCTATTTCCAGAAGTTTGTTGTCTGCTGATGTTGCCATAATATTATCCTCCTTTTAAAAAAACAAACCCGTCTCAAAGACTTGCTTTGAGACGGGTGTAAAATACAACCGCGGTACCACTCAAATTGCAGTAAAAACTGCCACTCTTGGAATCCAACAATTCCTATGCATTTACGCAGCAATCACGGGAAGTGTCTACTATCTGTGAAAACAGAGTTCGGGCTTCCGGCTCAGAAGTGATAGGTCATTGGAAAATCTACTGTCGGTTTGCACCTGCCACCGACTCTCTGAAAGTACAACTTTCCGAACCGTCTTCGTCACAGCCTTTATAAATTTTTATAGAGTATATCACAATAAAAACATCATGTCAAGCACTTTTAACAAATTTTTTACAGCGTTGCTACCATAACCGCCTTAATGGTGTGCATGCGGTTTTCCGCCTCATCAAACACTATTGACTGCTCGCTTTCGAACACTTCATCTGTTACCTCTAGGCAATCAAGGCCGTACTTATCGTAGACTGCCTTACCTATTGTCGTTTTAAGGTCGTGAAATGCCGGTAGGCAATGCATAAAGCGGCACTGCTGACCTGCCGTTTGCATAAGGCGGCTGTTTACCTGATAAGGAGAAAGCTCACGTATGCGCTCCTCCCATACTTCATCAGGCTCGCCCATAGATACCCAAACGTCGGTATAGACAACATCTGCGTTTTTAACAGCTTCCA
>CAYYGY010000189.1:0-2084 GCA_964471735.1 uncultured Eubacteriales bacterium | reverse complement strand
TAAAGTGATTTTCAATTGTTTCTTCTTTTAATATAAAGTTGCCCCACACGTCGTAATCGTAGGTATTAACTACATTTCCGACTGTATCGGTTATCTGCACAACATCGCCGTGTCCGTTGTAGAGATAGTAATAGAGCTTGTTATTAAGCACATCAAACTGTGCAAGAACTCGGTCGGGTCCCCAGATATACTGCGTTGTAGGATACATTGTGGTTATTACAGAGTCGGACAATGACAGGTTAACCGGCTTGGACAATGCAAGAAGTCTGCCGTTTGAATCATAGGTATAAAACTCAGGATAATCAGAATTTTCCTGCTTAATATATCTGTATCCGTCTGCGGAATAATCCATATATGTTCCATCGCTGCCAACCTGTGAATAGTACAGATTGTCCTCGGCATCATAGTTGAATTGGGCATTTTCCTCGGTCAGGAAATCTATCTGCTCAAAGTTTGCCTTTCTGTTGCCGCGGGCATCATATTCGTAATATGAATCCGCGCCCTTGCTTCCGGAAACAGTTGAAATTCTGTTAAGCTTGTCATAAGTGTACGCAGTGGTGTTTTGTGTGGCTCCCACCGTTTCATTTACGGTAAGAATATTGCCGTTGTTGTCGTAGGTATATGTATAGCTCGAAAGGACTTCAGTACCCTTATAGTTTGTAAGGCTCAAAAGTCTTGAAAGTCCGTCATATACATATTCGGATTTCAGCACTGTGTTATCTGTAAGTGCGGGGCAAGTAACTGATTTAAGCTTGCCGTCGTCATAATATTCATAGCGGACATTTACGGCATCTGACGTATTTTTTGTAGATTCGCCATCAATCTGCACTTTTGACACTCTGTTTTTGTCGTACTCATAATTGGTGGTTGCGCCCACAGCACGGTTTTCGTCTCCATATATATTACCATAAAATACTGACGATATATTTCCAAGTTCATCATAAGTATATTCAATATAAGGTTTGAATTTGACACCACTTACACCAGTTGATATGGCATATGAGCTGTACTGCTCCATCAAATTACCGGTAGGCGAATAGGAATACTTAAGAGTTTCATTGAGATATGCCGGATACAGACCCGTATCTGCATCGTAGGTTCCCCTCACATCAAAAACTGTATTTGCACCATAAGGGTTCAGATAAGAATAGTTTCTTGCAATTATTGACTCCTCGTCTATTTCACTGCTTGTCATATCCGTGGTACCAAGCTCATTGTATTCAAAGCTATCTAGCTTATCATCCTTATCCTGCGAAAGACGGAGTCTGCCCATGCTGTCATAAGTATACAAATTGCTGTTGCCTGTATTATCGGTATCGGTGACTATCTTGCCCTCACCGTCATAGCTTCGCTGATAAAGGATGCTCTCGTTGCCGCTTCCATCGGTTATGGTTTGTTTTTTGATATTACCGGCATTGTCATAGATATTTCTTATGACCTCATTGTTGGCATTTTTAGTTGATGTCACCCTGTTCAGCTTATCATAAGTATTTGTCTGAGTATACCCGTCTTCATTGAGATTGTTATTAGCATCAATTATGCCAATAACATTTCCAACCAAATCATAGGTGTATTTAACTTCAACAGATGCATCGGAATATGAAGAATATGATTTTTCTTTGGTTGTTCTGCCAAGGCGATCATAGGTGTATTCCTTAACATTTTGCTTTGCCGTCCTGTCGGATGCAGGTACAAAATATGACTCTGCCTTAAATCCGGCACCTTCGCCACCTATATTATATTCCATAATCCGGTAATTGTCAAATTTATCTGTAAATTTAACTTTTCTGCCTGCTCCGTCATACTGAACCACAGTGAGGCTGCCGTCGGAATCAACAGTTTTAACAGTGTTGTTATAAGTGTTATAGTAATACTGTGTAGACCTTATTCCATATGATCCGTCAACAACATCCAGAACCTTGTTTTCTATAAGTTCACCGGTACCGGTATAATATCCTATACTCTTTGTCTGAAATGTCCGCGCTAATGTTGATGTATCCAACGCAGGAGGATTTGATATATCGGAATCGGATACATCATAATATATCATTGTGTTGTAAATTTCCTCAACTCTTGCCTTCTCG
>CAYYGY010000188.1:0-2085 GCA_964471735.1 uncultured Eubacteriales bacterium | reverse complement strand
AGCGACGCCCGTTTGTCGGGTTTTGCTTTAGTCCTATTATATCAGTGGCATCCACAAAATATTGCAGATTTTTGAAATGACTTTTGCGAGCGAACTCCGTTAACATATTTCTTTGAGACGAGATTTGTCAAGGGGGATTTTTGCGAAAAATACTAATTTACAAATATGACACAATTTACCATAAATACTATACCACAACAAAATTCAATTGTACTTCGTTTGAGTTCGTTTGAGTGTTTTGCACTTCATTGTACCACTTTTGGATATGGAATTAAAGGTGCAGCTTTATTTTGGGCTTATATTGAAAGGGCATCGAATTTCTCCGATGCCCTCGTGTTTTGAACGTTGTAAAGCAGTTTTAATTAAGTGGTAAAGGTATAGCTTATAACGACCTCGGAATTTCCGTCGGACGTATACTGAATGTTCAAGCTCTTCAACGTGTCTGTCGAATAGGAAACGTTGATTTTCATATTCTCACAAGGAATATTGAAGCCAAGCAAATCGTTCGCGCTGGTAACATCCGCGCTAAAAGAACCGTTCTCCGTTTTAACGTTGACAAAATACGATTCCTTAAAGCTCAAGCCGCTGACATTCAACTGCTCAATAGCAATATTTGCGCCCTCGCCGTCCTGCTCAATAATCTTTCCGTCTTTAATCTTCATCCTTCCGTTTACCGTGGATTTAGCATCCGCAGGCGGCGAGATCACACCGCCGACCTCCGTAAATTCGTTCAGTTTTTCATAGGAATACGTAACTAAAAACGCATCGCTTTTCGATTCTACCGTATAGCTTCCCTGCAAGGTATCCGAATCCGTCGTAGTTTTCACGGAGAGAGTAACCTTTGAGTACTCCTTGTCCACAAGAGCGTTCAAAATATTGTACACGGTTGCTTCGGGAGTATCAAGAGAATCGGAGGGGTTAGTAGCATTGGGAGTATCGAGATTGCTTGGTTCTTTAAAGTTATCATCACCACACGCCGTCAAGCAAATCACAAGCATCATTAAGACGCACAATATAGATATGAATTTTTTCATCAGATTCTACCTCCCATTAAGAATTTTTTGAGTACGAGCCATGCTCCTGCAAGAACCGACATATACGCGCGAGTCGGACTAAACGCCTTGACGGCAATGTCAGTTGCATCGGCGAACTCACCGTTTACCTCGTCAACCTTCGCGTTATAGGCATCGACCGCCGCTTTCAATTCTTCGTACTCGTCCTCCACGCCCGACTTATCGGCAAGATCGTTATAGGTGTTCAGAGCCGCGCTGATAGCTACAAATTTTTCCTCTCGGCTATTTGCATCGGCTACGGCAGAGACCTCGTTTTTGAAGCGAGCAAGAGCTTCTGCGTGTGCGCTATCCAACACATTGTATTGAGCAGTATACGTTGCGTTTTCAGTAACGGCAACAATTTCTTTATCCCAACCCTTGAATGCATAGTCATTCATAAGATCGGAAGGCTTTGTTGGCGTTGCAGGTGCAGTTACCGTATCGCCGTAATGGTAGGTGTTAGTACTCAATACCGTTCCGTCGTCGTTCTTAAAGATTACTGTATAATCGGTATAGGTAAGGTTGTAAGTTGCGGTATATGTCGCATCACCTACGCAATTGACAACCGCCTTATCCCACGCCTTGAAGGTGTAAATTCCAATGGCATCGGATTCCCTTGTAGGAGCAGTTGGAGCAATTACCGCATCGCCGTAATGGTAGGTGTTAGTGCTCAATACCGTACCATCCTCGTTCTTGAAGATTACGGTGTAATCAATATACGCAGAATCGTAAGTTGCGGTATATGTCGCATCACCTGCGCAAGCAACAACCGTCTTATCCCAACCATTGAAGGTGTAGATATAAGTGTTATCAGCTACCTTGGTAGGTGCTTCGGGAGCAGTTACCTCGTCACCGTAGTGATAAATGTTAGTGCTCAATACCGTACCGTCCTCATTCTTGAAAATTACGGTATACTCGGTGTAATCAATATCATAGGTCGCGGTATAGGTCGCACCGCCTGCACAATTAATTACTGTGTTATACCAAGCCTTAAAAGCATACGAACCAACCACATCGGTTTCTCGTGTGGGCG
>CAYYGY010000187.1:0-2090 GCA_964471735.1 uncultured Eubacteriales bacterium | reverse complement strand
AAAAAAGCTGTGCATCAGGGTGCCTTGCTTTTATATAATTTGCAACTGCTATTGACGGATTTATATGGCCTGCGGTTCCGCCGCCTGCAAACAAAATTTTCATAAATTCTCCTTATGCTTTACTGAGCTTGCTGCCTCTCGAAATGGATAGGATTATTCCCATCTGTGCTAACAGCATTATCAATGCTGTACCGCCGTAACTGAAAAACGGCAAACTTATTCCGGTGTTTGGAATAGTGTTGGTAACAACCATAATATTGAGCGCGGCCTGAATACCTATCTGTATAGTCAGGCCAAACGCCATAAGAGTACTGAACTGGTCCTTAGCGCGTGAAGCAATTATAAAGCCTCTCCAAACGAGTGCGATAAACAGTCCTATTATCGCGAGTGCACCTACGAGTCCCAATTCTTCGCACACGATTGAAAATATAAAGTCGTTGTGCGGCTCCGGCACCCAAAGGTATTTTTGTCTGGATTCACCCAGTCCGGCACCGAACAGGCCGCCTGAGCCTATAGACAAGAGAGACTGTATCGTTTGCCAGCCTGCGCCCGTCGGGTCTGACCAAGGGTCTAACCACACGCTTATTCGAGTGGAGCCGTAGTCAACGATACCTGATAAAATTGCAAAAGCACCGAGTCCTACTCCTGCACCCAGGCCGGCGGCAACCCAGCCTAGCTTTATTCCGCCGACGACCATTAATGATGCGCCTATCGCAAATATGAGCAGGGTTGCGGAAAGATGAGTTTCAACAACTACGAGGCCACAGACCAATGCAAGCAATGCGCCCAGAAAGAAGATCCCAAAGCCTGCCTTTTTCATATTCTTACTGTTGTTCGCAATAAGTTTTGAAAAAAGCAAGATAACAGCGAACTTGGCTATTTCGCTTGGCTGAAAACTGAAGCGTCCTATTGCAAGCCAGCGTTTGTAATCAAAGCCCTCCTGCAGCGGCGGCAGTATAAGCACTATTACAAGCATTGCGACAGACACGAAATAGATTATCCACGCAAATTTTTTATAGAAATTGCAATCTATAAATGAAAGAATTAACATTATGCATATTCCGGCGATTGCAAATACTATCTGCTTTTTTATAAAGTGAAAACTATCTCCGTAGTTTTGCAGTGCATAGGCGTAACTTGAGGAAAACAAGCATATCAATCCAACCGTTATCAACACAAGCACCAGTATCAAAAAAGTCGGGTCCAATTTGCCCTCTTGATAAATGTTAAATCTCATTAAGATCGACTTGAAAACATTTACCTTTTTGGCTTTACTCTCATTTTCCACTCGCTCACCCCCTATATCTCAATTATGTAAACAGGTAAAGAACAGCCGCTATCATACAGCCGACAACCGTTACATACGAGAACACTGTTACTATCTTTCCCTCACTCCAGCCCGACATTTCAAAGTGATGATGTATCGGGCTCATCTTAAACAATCTTTTTTTAGTTTTTTTATAGTATGCCACCTGAATCGTAACGCTCATCGCTTCAACAAAATACAGTATGCCTGTAAAGAAAAGCAGAATCGGCATATCGCTCATAAAAGACAGCGCTACAACCATTCCTCCAAGGAACATTGAGCCGACGTCACCCATAAAGACCTTAGCCGGATGGTGATTCCATACCAAGAATCCCAAGCAACCGCCTAAAAACGCCGCAGAAGTAACTGTATCAAGGCTATGGTCCGGCTTTAGGGCGGCAAACAAAAGCAAAAATGCCGCCACTACCGCTGTAACCGATGCAGCAAGACCGTCAACTCCATCTGTAAGATTGACCGCGTTTGTAAATCCGTATATGAATATCAACGCTATCGGCCAAAAAATCAAGCCGAATCCGCTTGATATATCGACATAGCCAAACCAAGGTAACCTAGTGTATCTCATTCCACCGAGGTACATAGAGTAAAGATAAGCAGAGGCAACGACAAGCTGCAAAATAGTTTTTTGTTTTGCTGTAAGACCTAGGTTGCGCTTTTTGACGACCTTAATATAGTCATCCATAAAACCAATAAAAGCCATTCCTATCGCAAGGCCAAAGCCGTGTATGGTTGCAAGCCGACTTGGTGGACGGCAAGGTGGAATTTC
>CAYYGY010000186.1:0-2093 GCA_964471735.1 uncultured Eubacteriales bacterium | reverse complement strand
GCAGGTAGATATCGACAACAACCTGCAAACCTGCCATAAGGGCTTGTACGTTATCGGTGACGGCAGTGGTGTGACCCACTCGCTGTCACACGCGTCGGCAAGCGGCGTATATGTCGCCCGTCACATACTCTCAATAGAATAATTTTCCACCGGCATAGCCGGTGACTTTACAAAAACGCCTGCGCGGCATTAGGGCAAAGAAAAATAAGCAGAAGAAAAGAAAACAGGCCCTCAGTCATTTGCTGTGCAAATGCCGGCTTCCTTTAGGCAAGGGAGCTTTTTTACGCCCCGCCGATATATTCGGGGGTCTTTTAACAATAAGCAAAAAAGCCTTGCAGTTCTACGTAGAAACTGCAAGGCTTTTTTTAACCTTTGATTTTTTCGACCAGTTCGGTGAACGCCCAAACAACGCCGTAAATGATTGGCTGATGCGCTAGATATATCACCAGCGTGTGCCTGCCGCAGTAAGCGATAGGCCTAAAATGCTCGTTGTAGCAGAAATTCGGCAGGTTGCCGCCCTTAAACCAACGCCCGATAGACGCCCCGATAAGAAAGAGAAACAGCCAAGGGAATAAGGGATAGTAATCGGCAGAGTAAAAATTCGGCGCAACTATGCCCAGCGGGAACAGATAACGGCAGTTTCTTAACACCTCAGGCAACTGAAACGCGTACTGCCCAAAGCTGAGATAGCCGTCGTCGAGATTCATCGTTACAGCAAACAACAGACCGAACGCGACTATCGAAATAATGGGGTGTATTTTGTCCAGCCATCTGCTCAGCAAAGCATATATCAGCATAGAAACAGAGAGCAGGTGCAGTATGCCAAACCATATAACCGTGCCCGAAAAACCAAGCTTGTTGTCAAGCAGCCACGTTACAAATGTCAGCGCAAGTGATATCGCAAACAGCTTGCCGCCGCGCTTGTAATTGGAGTGCGACAGCCTGCAAGATATCCCTGAAACCAGAATAAACAGGCCTGCAAACCAAATTGATATAGGTAAAAAGAAGTAGTAAAGTTTGCTTGCAAAGGATAAATCAAACATAAATGCCATAGTATAAAGTGCGTGAAAAAATACCATAAGTATGATCGCGCCGCCTCTTATTTCGTCGAGAAAATGTATTCTTCCGCCTCTGCTTCTGGCCATAAAATCACCTCACAAGATAGAAGTATACCACATCAAGTTAAATTTGACAAATAAATACTTCAAAAAAAGTCTTGACAATTTTGATTATTGATAATATAATAATGATAATCATTATTGATTGAGGTCATAAATATGAAAAAACGTTCTAAACAACGTGACGCAGTTTATTCTGCGCTCTGCCGCTTAGGCAACCATCCTACCGCCGCCGAGGTGTATGATTGCGTAAAAAACGATATGCCGCACATCAGCCTCGCGACTGTGTATCGCAATTTGTCCGATCTGTCTGATGAGGGGTGCGCACATGTCCTGAATATGCCTGAGGGCATCACGCGTTATGATGGCAACATTCACGAACACAATCATCTTAGTTGCAGTAATTGCGGTCGAGTGGTTGACATCGATCTTGCGGTCGATATCGACACCGGTGATATCAGCGGTTGTGAGATAAGCGGATACAGTTTAATGTTTTTCGGCAAATGCTATGACTGCATCAATTTGTAAAAATTTTATTGGAGGTATTATGTTATGAAATACGTATGTCCTGTATGTGGTTATGTACATGAGGGTGACACCCCTCCCGAGTTTTGCCCCCAGTGCAAGGTTCCGGGCGAGAAGTTTAAGGTGCTTGAGTCAGCAGATAAGTCTTGGGCGGCAGAGCACGTTGTAGGCGTTGCAAAAGGCGTTGACGAGAGAATTATCGAGGGACTTCGTGCAAACTTTGAGGGTGAGTGCAGCGAGGTAGGTATGTATCTTGCAATGGCTCGCGTTGCACACCGTGAGGGCTATCCTGAGATAGGTCTTTATTGGGAAAAGGCAGCCTATGAAGAGGCTGAGCATGCAGCAAAATTTGCAGAACTGCTCGGCGAGGTCGTAACCGATTCGACTAAGAAGAATCTCGAGCTGCGTGTCGATGCAGAAAACGGCGCAACTGCCGGCAAGGTAGAGCTT
>CAYYGY010000185.1:0-2098 GCA_964471735.1 uncultured Eubacteriales bacterium | reverse complement strand
AAATGTTTTGTAAAAATTGCGGTAAAACTATGGATGAATTAGCTGCTGTTTGCGTAAATTGCGGCGTTGCTAAAGGCGAAGGTCAAAACTTTTGCGCAAATTGCGGTGCGCAGACTGTTGCAGGCGCAGCGGTTTGTACTGCGTGCGGTGTGGCTGTTGCTCCGCAGGTAGACCCTGCTCAGCAGAAGTCAAAGATTGCTGCCGGACTTCTCGGCATTTTCCTCGGCGCATTAGGAGTACATAACTTCTATCTTGGCAACACAGGCAAGGCTGTAGCACAGTTGCTTATAACTGTTTTGTCCTGTGGTACGCTTGGCGTTGTGTCAGAAATTTGGGGCCTTGTTGAGGGTATTATGGTTCTTACAGGTAACATTTCTACCGACGCAAAGGGTGTTCCGCTTAAGGACTAAAATCAACTAAAAATAATATAAAAAGCGCACAACAAGGGTTTTGATCTTGTTGTGCGCTTTTTATATTAAAAACGAATAAGATAAAATCAAAGTTGATCCTTATTTAACGCGCGTATGACAGTGCCGCCGCCGACGACCTCGTCGCCGTTGTAGAATACTACTGCTTGTCCGGGGGTTACAGCACGCTCGGGAGAGTCGAATATGGCCCTCGCTTTATCGCCTGAAACGAACACAGTCACGGGCACGTCCTTTGCGCTGTAACGCACCTTTGCGGTAAGGCGGACAGGCTGAGTCGGCACTGAGCCGCTTATAAAATTAAGCTCGTTTGCCTCTAAGGCAGGCGAGAAAGTGTCGCTGTTGTCACCCAGTACGACCTCGTTACGCTCAGCATCTACTCTGACAACAAATCTGGGCCTGCCCAGACTTATGCCAAGTCCCTTTCGCTGACCTACGGTATAGTGAACGATTCCCTTGTGGGTTCCCAGCACGTTGCCCTCAAGGTCAACAAAATTGCCTTGCGGCGGAAGAGAAATACCCTGTCCGGCAATAAAACCTGCATAGTCGTCATCGGGAATAAAGCATATCTCCTGACTGTCAGGCTTGTCTGCCACGTCAAGGCCCAGATTTTGAGCAAGACCTCTTACATTCGCCTTGTCGTCTATGTCAGCCAGCGGAAACACGACGTGGCGTAAAATGTGCTGATTCATATTGTAGAGCACATATGTCTGGTCTTTTGTGCTTTTTGCGCGGTGAAGAGAGTAAACGCCATTGTCAGCTTTTATTTTTGCATAGTGACCTGTTGCTATAAGGTCAAAACCCATTTCGAGCGCTTTGTCCAAAAACGCGCCGAACTTTATGGCTTTGTTGCATATCACGCAGGGGTTTGGCGTCATACCCTTGCAGTAAATAGCAGAAAACGGGGCTATAACGCTGTTGGAAAATTTGTCGCGGAAGTCAAAAACATGAAAATTTATACCCAGCCTTTCGGCAACCTTTCTTGCGTCAGAAACGGCCTTTTCTTCGGCACACGGCGATAAGAGCATAGTTGCGCCCTCGACCGTATAACCCTGTTCAAGCAAAACGGCCGCTGCGGCTGAAGAATCCACACCGCCGCTCATCGCGACTAAAACTTTCTTGTTCATTCTGTTTCACCGCCCCAGTATTTGCGGTCAAGGCTTCTTAACTGAATAGCCTGAAGAACGTGCATGGCGCTGATGTTTTCGCACTTGTCAAGGTCTGCGATAGTGCGGGCCACTTTCAGCACCCTGTCGTATGCACGGGCTGACATATTAAGCATTTCAAATGCAGTTTTGAGTGTGCTTTTTGCTTCGTCGTCAAGAACGCAGAATTTTCTTATCTGAGCCGATGTCATATGTGCGTTGCACAGCGTGTCGGTGCCTGAAAACCTTTCCTGCTGTATCTTGCGAGCGGCATTTACACGTGCTCTTATCTGTTCCGATGTCTCAGTGACCTCGGTAGAGGAGAGCGCCTCAAAATCGACAGGAGGCACTTCAATATGCAGATCAAGCCTGTCCAGCATAGGACCGGACACACGGTTAAGATATGAGGAAACCTGATTTCTGCTGCAAGTACATTCGCGGGTTGGATGACCGTAGTATCCGCAAGGGCATGGATTCATTGCCGCAATAAGCATAAACGAGCAGTTGTACGACAGCGAGCCTGCCACA
>CAYYGY010000184.1:0-2109 GCA_964471735.1 uncultured Eubacteriales bacterium | reverse complement strand
CCCAATAAAAAGTCGCGGAAGCGGAGGTACCACCCTTGGCCGTCGAGTTCATCCCATATCCTCGGCATCCGGCTTGCTTGCCCAACACTCTACGACATTTATAACAAGCTGTGCAAGCATATCCGATGAATACACCGCCGTTACATTTTCACCCACAACAGCTTTGAGTTCTCTTGTGACGCTTTCTCTGAAAGAAATAAGCAGATTTCTTCCGGCTTGACGGATGGCATCCTCGCTTGACCTCACCATGCGGTCATTATCATTTTTAGCATTAAGCAAAATTTTATCTGCTTCTGCCTGTGCGTCTGCAACGATTTTTTTCGCTTGGGCTTTTGCGGCGTTAAGTATAGACTCAGCCTCGGTTTCGGCCGCCTCTACACCGTCTTTTTTGATTTGGTCAATAATTTCCTGCAGTTGTATTTCCATTGTGCTGTCTCCTTTTTATATTTATTCTAATTGTAGCATCAATAAAATCATCTGAATTATGCTTTGTATTACCTGCAAAGTTTTATTTTAGTTTTCCCCATTTTTTCGTTTCTGTTATTATGGTAATGTATATTTCCTCATATTATTCTATAAAAAACAAAAGGGAACCAACGTCCTCTGCAGCCAGCTGGTTCCCTTAAACATCGTTTATTCAATTGTTTTGTCACGTATTATAACACGCTTTTCTTTATTTGTCAAGACTTTTGAGCGATAAAAGTGAGCCGAGAATGTGGGTCTGTCAATGATGCGTTACAAAATCGAATCAAAGAGTGCCTAAAAACATCAGCAACCGGAAGGTGTTACGCCTTCCGGTTACATACCGCGCCATTTACTCCGTTAAGAACAACGGGCGAAGGCTCAAAGTGTTTTTTTAGTGTTAAATCGTTTCGATTTTTATCAGGTTGGTGTTTCCTGATTTTCCGTTTGTTATTCCGCCGGTGATTACCACGCTGTCGCCCTGACTTAAGTTAAACACACGCTTTGCAGCTATTCTTGCGTGGTAGAAAAGCACGTCAGTAGAATCGAAGGAATCACTCATAACAGGGGTGACACCCCACGAAAGCGCCAGCTTGTACCACACCTTTTTGCTGGTCGTCATACCGATGATGTCGATCGGACAGCGGAACCTTGATACCATTCTCGCGGTCAGACCGGAGCGTGAGCAAGCAATTATCGCCTTGGCACCTATGTCTATCGCCATACCGCAGCTTGCGTGAGAAATGGCGTCGGTCTTGTTTTTAATTTTAAACTGCGAGCGTAAAAATCTTCCGTTGTAATTGATGTTTTTTTCGGTCTCAACTGTTATCTGAGCCATCGTGGCAACAGTTTGAACAGGATATTTACCCGCTGCACTTTCGCCCGACAGCATAACAGCGCTTGAGCCATCGTACACAGCGTTTGCAACGTCAGAGATCTCCGCCCTAGTAGGTCTTGGATTGTGAATCATCGACTCAAGCATTTCTGTGGCTGTAATAACACGCTTTCCCAGCATCCTGCACTTAGTTATCAGCATCTTCTGAATGGCAGGCACCTCGATAAAGGGTATCTCCACTCCGAGATCGCCTCTGGCTATCATAATTCCGTCGCATTCAGAACAGATCTCTTCAATGTTCTCAACGCCTGCTCGGTTTTCTATTTTTGCGATGATATCAATGTCTTCACCGCCGTTTTCACGAATGAAATTCTTTATGTCGATAAGGTCCTGCTTGACGGAAACAAATGAGCAGGCAACAAAATCAACACCGTTTTCAATTCCCAGACGCAGGTCGTGCTTGTCCTGCTCGCTTAAGTAAACCTGATGCATGACCTTGTTGGGGAAACTCATGCTCTTCTTGTTGCAAAGCTCACCGCCGATAATGACACGGCATACAGCATCGTTATCTGTAAGTTCTGTAACCTCTAAGGTGACAAGACCGTTGTTGACAAGCACCCTGTCGCCCACGTTCAGATCACCGATAAGCCCTTTGTAGCTGACGCTCACCCTTGATTGGTCACCGATTATATCGTCGGTGGTAAACGTAAAGGTGTCGCCGTCATTAAGAAAAATCTTGCTGTCTTTAAAGGTGCCAATTCTGTACTCAGGGCCCTTTGTGTCCAGCATAATAGCGATCGGCATATCCAGCT
>CAYYGY010000183.1:0-2110 GCA_964471735.1 uncultured Eubacteriales bacterium | reverse complement strand
GACCGTTGAAAAGGCAGGCGGCTGCAAGTGTGAACGCTGCTGGACATATTCCGACACAGTCGGACAAAACAGCGAGCTTGATACTCTCTGCGCAAGGTGCGCCGAAATTATTTCATCTAAATAGGAGGCTGCTGTATGACGGCTTTTATAGCCTTGTTGTGTGCAGCTTTGCTCGTGGTCGCCGACCAGCTGACTAAATACCTTGTTGTATCTAATCTTGCTGTCGGCGATTCGGTGGGTATAATAGACTCAATTCTCCGTTTTACTTACGTTCGTAATGACGGTGCTGTCTTTGGCTCACTTTCAGGCAAGGGCTACATTTTTAACACCGTTACCGTCTTTATCGTTGTGGTAGGTATCGCGCTTATCATTATGAATAAGATAAAGCCCAGACTTTTGCTGTGGGCGGCAACGCTGATAATTGCAGGCGGCGTCGGCAATCTTATCGACCGATTCAGGCTTAAGTATGTCGTTGATTTTATCGACGTGTATTGCTTTGGCGATTATTGGAAATGGGTGTTCAACCTTGCTGACTGTTTCGTTGTGGTGGGCTGTTTTCTTATGATAGCCTACTGCGTGAAAGATATGATAAACGAATACAGGTCAAAATCTGTTTCGGCCGCCGAAGAGGAGATGGAAGATGTCTCAACTGACGCTGAAAAGTGAAGCTGACTTCGGCAGAGTCGATCAGTTTTTATCCTCTCAAGGATTGGTGACGCGCTCTGCAGCGGCAAAGCTTTGCGATGAGGGTCTGGTGCTTATAAACGGGATACCTTGCAAAAAGCGTGACGCCGTTTCAGTAGGGGACGAGGTTACTGTAAATATGCCCGAGCCTGTCAGTGACAAGGCTCAGGCAGAAGATATACCGCTCGACATCGTCTATGAGGATTCGGACCTGCTGGTCGTGAATAAGCCTAAGGGAATGGTCGTACACCCCGCACCGGGCAATCCGGACGGCACCCTCGTCAATGCGCTTCTTGCCCACTGCGGGGACAGCCTTTCCGGCATAAACGGTGTTATCCGTCCCGGAATCGTTCACCGCATAGACAAGGATACCAGCGGCTTGCTGATAGTGGCAAAAAACGATGTGTCGCACAACTGCCTTGCAGACCAGATAAAGGAACATTCCTTTACCCGCGAGTATGAGGCGGTCGTGTACGGCAACCTCCGTGCCGACAAGGGCAAGATAGATGCGCCTATAGGCAGACACCCTGCAAAGCGCAAGCAGATGGCGGTCACGGATAAGGGCTCGCGCAACGCCGTTACGCATTATAAGGTTATCAAACGGTATGACGGCTTTACCCACGTTGCGCTCAGGCTTGAAACCGGCAGAACGCATCAGATCAGAGTCCATATGGCGTATATCGGGCACCCTGTTGCCGGCGATGCGGTCTACGGCCCTAAAAAGGTGATAACTTCGCTTAACGGCCAGTGCCTCCACGCAAAAAAGATAGGCTTCAGCCATCCGAACGGACACCGGCTTGAGTTTGACAGTCAGTTGCCGGATTACTTTACTAAATTTTTAAAGAGCCTTAAGGAAATATGACAGATAAATTTTCAGGATATATGCTTGCTACCGATATAGACGGCACGCTTGCAATTCACGATGACATAGCACAGCGCAATGTTGAGGCGCTCAGGCTGTTCAAAAAATTGGGCGGTAAGATAGTTCTCGCAACGGGACGCACGCCGCAGTCTGCGGCACCTATGCTGCGCTCGCTTGAGAATGACAGCCTGCTTGTTGCAAACAACGGCACCTGTATCTACGATTGCAACTTAAACCAAACTGTGTGGGAAACCACTCTCGATTTTTCATCTATGATCAAGGCGGTGTTGCAGGCCTTTGATGAGGTGGGTGTCCTTGCTTATAGGCAGGACAAGGTCAAGCTTTACAAAACCAACGAAATAATGGATAGGCTTATCAGGTCGGAAAAATTAGAACTTTTTGACGGAGATGTTGGCGAGGCAAATAAAATTCTTTTCAGTGGGGACAGCCAACTGCTTGATGAGGTCGACCGCTTTGTAAGTGATAATTTTGATTTAAGCAGGGTGGAAACAGTCAGGTCGGCAGAGCGGTTTTCAGAGCTTTTGCCCAAGGGTATAGATAAGG
>CAYYGY010000182.1:0-2130 GCA_964471735.1 uncultured Eubacteriales bacterium | reverse complement strand
GCAGACTCGGTCTTGTTGATATGCTGGCCGACGGCACCACTCGAACGGTAGGTATCGACTTTCAAATCCTCAGGCCTGATCTCGATCTCAATATCGTCATTTATCTCAGGCATGACCTCAAGGGATGCAAACGATGTATGTCGCCTGCCTGACGAATCAAACGGCGATACTCTTACCAATCTGTGCACGCCGGCCTCACTCTTAAGATATCCGTAGGCATTAAGACCCTCGACAATAACGGTAGCGCTCTTGAGTCCGGCCTCTTCGCCGTCAAGAAAGTCGATCGTCTTTGCTTTAAATCCCCTGCGTTCTGCCCATCTTAGATACATACGGTGCAGCATTTCGACCCAATCCTGAGCTTCTGTACCACCCGCACCTGCATGAAAGTTTAAAATAGCATTATTTGAGTCGTATTCACCTGAAAGAAGCGTAGTAAGGCGCATTTCCTCGATTGTTTTAATAACAGAGTCAACACTTTCAGTTACTTCTTCAACAAGAGATGCATCGTTCTCCTCATCGGCGAGTTCGATGAGCGTCAAGGTATCCTCAAAGTTAGACTTAAGCGCGGAATAGGCGGTTATTTTATTTTTTGCCTGAGAGATGCGCTGAAGTATTTTTTGAGAATTTTCAACGTCGTCCCAGAATCCGGCCTGAGCAGACTGTTCTTCCAGCTTTTCGACTTCTGCCGTAAGTGTTTTAAGCCCCAAAGCCTCTTCCAAGTCGACAAGCTCATTTTCAAAGCCGGCTAATTTCAGCCTGAGTTCTTCAAATTCTATCATCGGTCTAATCCTTTCTGCATACAAGGGCTACCCAGCCGGCTGAGGTATATCTCTCCGCCACCCTTAACCCGACGGCTTCAAGCTTTTCAAGGACATCGGTTTCTCTTGAATCAATTATGCCGGAGCAAACAAATATGCCGTCATCCTTTATAAACTGCATTACGCTGTCACAAAGTTTGATTATAACATCAGCTACGATATTTGCGCAAACAATGTCAAACTGTCCTGTTATCTTGTCAACAAGGTCACCGCAGAAAAAGTCGCACTTGTCGGCAAGGCCGTTTAGTTCTGCGTTTGTTTTTGCCACCTTGACAGCGAGCGGATCAATATCGACGCCTGTCGCCTCAGAGCAGCCGAGAAGCAAAGCGGAAATTGCCAATATTCCGCTGCCGCTGCCAATATCAAGTATGGTTTTATCATCACAGCATACCTTGTCAAGCACACTCAGGCATAACCTTGTGGTGTCATGCGCGCCGGTACCGAATGCCGCACCAGGATCAATACGTAGCACCTTACGACCGTCACAGTTATCATAGTCTTCCCATGAAGGACAGACAGCAAGCCTGTCTCCGATTTCAAGCGGCTTGAAATACTGTTTCCAGTTATCTGCCCAGTCACTCTCCTTTACAGCGGAAAGTTCAATTTTATGCTCTATACCCTCAGCGTTGAATCTTTCACTTAAAAACGCGACAGACTCAAGTGCGTTTTCCTCAGGATTTATATAGATGTGGATTATTGCAACCGACCTGTCTTTTGCAACAAGCTGCTCATCTATCAGGTCGATGTGCGCGATACTCATTGCGGCCTCTTCCAAATCGGTGTAATCCTCGATATAGATACCGTAGGGCACCACCATATTCGCAATATCGGACGCAACAAACGTGTCTTTACTGCTGATAATTATCTTTATTTCTGTCCATTCCATAACATCACCATATTTAAATAGCTAACAAAAAAGGCCCCAATAGAAATATTGCGGCCTTTAAAATATAAACTATGTTATTTACCGATTATTTTTTGTCAAACAAACTCATAACATCGACAAGATCATCATCATCGTCGTAGCCGTTTGCACTGCTTATAGCATCAAGGAAAGCATCACCGGCAGTGTTCTTACCCTTCTTACCGCCGGCAAAGCCGGTAGCAATAACGGTCATCTTGATGGCGTCATCCATATTCTCATCAAGTGAAACACCCCAAATTATGTTTGCATCCTCAGATGCGGTTTCAGCAACGATAGTTGAAGCGACCTCAACCTCTTCAAGTCCGATATCAACAGAACCGGTTATGTTGATAATAACGCCCTTAGCGCCCTTCATATCGGTCTCGATCAGCGGACTGGTGATAGCGG
>CAYYGY010000181.1:1074-2147 GCA_964471735.1 uncultured Eubacteriales bacterium | reverse complement strand
TGCAAAAACTGATTTGGATAGTTTTGGCTGTGGTGGGAATATATCAGATAGCCAGAAATTTCTATAAAAACGATTATCAAAAATATTTTAAGTTCTATATTTTGTCGCTGACACCGTTTTTGCTTGCGTCAGTGTATACAGTTGTATATTGCCTTGCTACGGGTGACGATATAGGCACGATGTGGCAGGCGCTTTCGACAACTATGTTTATCGTGGTTGACTTGCTGATGGTTGCGGCCCTTGTCCTGACTTACGGGAAAAAGAGCGTAGACGTTATGTTTTCAAGTGTCATAATCGCCTATACCCTGACGTTTATCAAGGCAATAATGAATGTCGGCTTCGGCGGACTTTTGAGCTATTTAAAAGGTGACCCTGATCTGCCTTGGTATTTCAGTAAAAACTTTGAGCGTCACGATCTGGGCGTTGCCGTCGTGCCGCTGATACTTTTCTATGTCTACACGCTTGTTAACCGTCAGCGCAGCAGAAAAGACGCCTGCATAAGGCTCGTCTTGCTGGTTGCCGTACTTATTTTGTGCGGCAAACGCAGTGCCTATGTTGCCCTGATTGCAGGCTTAGCGGTAATGGCTGCTTTAGCGATGGCAAAGCGAAACAAGATGCGTATTTGCGTGCTTGCACTGGCCGTGACGGGCGTGGCCTCTTATCTTTATGTTGCATTCATACAGCAAGGTCTTTTGACTGCAGTTTGCAACGCGCTTAATATTAACAGTATGGGCAGGGTGACTGTCTACGAATATTTCAGCGATATGTATAATCTGTCACCGTTCTACCTAGGTAAAGGCTTTCAATATGTGCACTGCTATATGACAGCAGGCTTGGGCACACAGCTTGTAAATGATTTTGAATATCTGCACAACAGCATATTGCAGATTTATATTGAGACCGGCTTTTTCGGTTTCATTATGTGGTTTGGAATCTTGCTTGGAGGCTGCCCGATACTTCTAAAACGCAGGTTCAGCTCAGATACATTTTTGTTTTACGTTACTGCCATTATCAGCACGGTCGTGATGTTTACAACGGATAATGTGCTCACATATCCGGTGTTTCAGGTGTGC
>CAYYGY010000181.1:0-1064 GCA_964471735.1 uncultured Eubacteriales bacterium | reverse complement strand
AAAAGAGCCAAAAAGATGTCAAAACTGCTATTGCGCGGAGGGATATAGATGTTAAAAAAAATGTTTAGAAAACTGTCAACCGTCCTTTCCAATATAGCGACCGCTGTAAAGTCGCTCTTTTACGGCCGACGAAGTGATATAGTGCTTTTCGGCGCATGGTTTGGAGATAAGTTCAGCGATAACTCAAGGTTTTTGTTTCAGTATCTTGCTGATAATAAGGAGAAGCATGGGCTCAGCCACGTTGTTTGGGTGACCCGCGACACCAAAACCTGCAAAATGCTGACTGATATGGGATACGAAGCCTATATGATGGATTCAGACGAATCTAAATATTATCATAAAAAGGCAAAGCTGCATATAATTTGCAACTGTTCCTCATATAAGGGAGCTAAACTGCCCGACATATTGACTGAGCTTTCCTACGGAGCAAAGAGGATAAACCTCTGGCACGGTGTGGGCGTAATAAAAGGTGTCGGCTGTGACAGCCTTGAGTATAAAAAGAAGAAGCAGGCGCACCGATTTGTGTATGCCGTTAAGGAACTGCTCGAAAGGTCGACGCTGTACCGCCTTTTTGCGATGGAAAGGGGAGGCTGGGGAAACTTTAAGTTTTTAAGCACTACCCCTGCCGCAACAGAGCAGTTTGCCCGCTTTTCATATGTTCCGCGCAGAAATTTTATCGAATCGGCATATCCCCGCACCTGCGAGTGCCCAAGGCTTACACCTGATGAGAAAAGGATAGTCGAAATAATTGAGTCGCGCAAAAAAACCATCCTGTACTTGCCGACCTTCAGAACAGGCAGTAATAAGTTTGATTTCACAACGGTTGCCGAAACGCTTGCCGATACACTTAAAAATAACGATATCCTCTTCATTCAAAAGGCACACAGCGCGAGCGCTGTATCAAGTGAGGATATGCTGAAAGGAAACGTGTTAAGCCTGAGTCCTGATTTTGATATAAATGTCATTGTGCCAAAAGTAACGATGCTTATTACCGACTATTCGTCTGCGATGAATGATGCGTCATTTTTCCATAAGCCGGTGCTGTTGTATGTTCCGGACCTTGA
>CAYYGY010000180.1:0-2155 GCA_964471735.1 uncultured Eubacteriales bacterium | reverse complement strand
AGCGGAGGCAGAAAATGAAAAATGAATTATTGCTGATAGGTTCAGTCGTGCTTATATTCGGCGCCGTACTTTTAGCCTACCGCATTTTTGGAAAGAGCGGACTGTACGTAATGACTGTCATTGCGACCGTTTTTGCAAATATTGAGGTTCTTATACTTATCGATGCCTTTGGTATGGAGCAAACTTTAGGCAATGTTATGTTCGCCTCAACATATCTTATTACCGACATTTTAAGCGAGAACGAGGGAAAGGCAAAGGCCTCTAAGGCGGTCTGGCTGGGTGTGTTTACATCGGTGATAATGCTTCTGTTCACTCAATTCTGGATGCTCTATACACCTGCAGAGGCAGACTGGGCGTTTGAACATATTACCGCAATTTTTTCCACCACTCCCCGCCTGCTGTTAGCCAGCTTTGCAGGATATGTTATATCTCAACGGTTTGATGTGTGGCTGTATCATCGCATCTGGGATTTCACAACGGACAAAACAGGAAATAAAAAGCGCTTATTGTGGTTAAGAAATAACGGTTCAACTTTGGTATCGCAGAGCATCAACACCTTGATATTTACGCTTATCGCTTTTGCGGGTTGGTATGATGTCCAAACACTGGTATCTGTAATGCTGTCTAGCTATATTATCTTTATTTTCACCAGTCTGCTCGATACGCCCTTTGTATATCTGGCAAGAAAAATTAAGCAAAACGGACTTGTTGACAGCTAAGCAACATAACAATGAACCGCAAAGCCTTGCAGGCTTTGCGGTTCATTTGCACTATACTTATATCTCTTTAAAATATTCGCTTATATCCTTTCTGATGGTGTGTCTGTCTGCAGGAGCGCAATCTGCGTCAGGATAGCCAATAGGCAAAAAGCACCAAACCGTCTCATTTTCGGGCAAATTAAAAAGTTCTTTCGCCTTTTCGGTGTCGAGATGCCCTACCCAGCAACTGTCTATTCCGACATCTTTGGCGGCAAGCATCATGTGCGTACAGATTATAGCAACATCAGTCTCAGCGCAAGGGCGGCCGTTAAATGCGTTTAAAGCCTCCGTTCCGTCACTGCACAGCATAAAAACATATTTCGCACCGTAAATACAGGGCGACACGCTTTCGGCGATTTTCAGCGACCTGTCTGATGTAATGAGGTATATTTTTTGAGGCTGCATATTTCTTGCTGTTGGCGCGGCCTTTGCGGCAGCAAGAATGTAATCAAGCTTTTCCTTTTCGATCGGCTTAGATGAAAACTTTCTTGCAGAATATCGTGACTGTGCCAAATCTAAAAAATCCTTCATAAATCTCCTCCAAAAGTCAAGGCTCCCGAATAATTCGAGAGCCTATGTATACTAATCTATAACTCTGACCTTAATAACACCATCAATAGATTCAATCTTAGTAACTGATTCGTCCATAACCTTACCGGAAACATCGAGCAAAGTATAAGCGTAGTCCTTCTTCGACTGGTTGTTCATCTTCTCGATGTTAAGCCCAGATGCAGATACAACACCTGATATTTGAGCAAGAACGTTGGGCACATTTTTATGAATAACACAAACTCTGGTATCAGTTGTTCTTGGCATTGTAACTGAAGGCAGGTTTACCGAGTTTACGATGTTGCCGTTTTCAAGATAATCAACGATTTCTTTTGCAGCCATAACAGCACAGTTGTCCTCTGACTCCTGAGTAGAGGCGCCGAGGTGAGGAATTGCAACAACACCCTCTACACCGATAAGTTCATCACTCGGAAAATCGGTCACATAAGAAGCAACTTTACCGCTTGAGAGAGCATCTATCATATCGGCAGAGTTGACCAAATCACCGCGTGAGAAATTAAGAATACGTACACCGCTGTTCATCTGTGCAATAGATTGGTCATTTATCATACCCTTAGTGTCGGGCGTAAGCGGAACATGGATAGTGATATAATCGCACTCTGAATAAATGTCATTAACATCAGAAATGTGCTTAACATCGTTATCAAGTTTCCAAGCAGCATCAACAGAAAGAAACGGGTCATATCCATATACTTCCATACCAAGCGCTCTCGCGGCGTTGGCAACAAGAATACCTATTGCACCGAGACCGATAACACCGAGTTTTTTGCCCATGATCTCAGGGCCGGCAAAGGCACCCTTGCCCTTTTCGACCATCTTACCGACTT
>CAYYGY010000179.1:0-2182 GCA_964471735.1 uncultured Eubacteriales bacterium | reverse complement strand
CGGCTTATTTACAATAGTGCAGTTGATAAGAAATGTTCAGATGCTGATACCGGTTTATGATTTCTGTATTCCTGAAAAGGAATCTGACACAACGACCGATAATCCCTGTGAGGTATTCGGCCGTCTTAGATTCCCGACAGAGGATTTCTTTCCCCCTCGTGAAAATGAGATAGGAGAGAGATTTGAATAACTCTTACTAACAAGAAGATCGCTGTGGCGTATTGGGTGTACCCTAAAGGATAGTAAAAAAGCTGTGTGGAAATTCCGCACAGCTTTTAATTTGTCTTTCACCTTGACAAGCAGGGAATTTGTACGGCAAATTCCACTTGTTAGGCGAACCCAAAACCCTTTTAAACCTTTCGGTAAACGCGATATGATATAAATCCTTATTTCGCCCAAAGGGTATATCGCAAATTTCGAAAGGAATTTATATCGCTGCCAAGTGTCCTTCAGAACACTTGGCCTAGCTGCAGCGATTTTTTTATTGTTTATTACTTGAATATAGCGATGATTTATTGTATAATACCTTATATTTTTATTTAGGAGATATTTAATGGGCGCTGATTTTTTGGCAATTCCCGTTCTTGCTACAAGAGGGGTTGTACTGTTTCCAAATACTGTTTTACATCTTGACGTATCGCGTGATTTTTCGATTTCTGCTGTAAACGCTGCTGCGAAGGGCGTTAGATATGTATTCGTTGTTTCTCAAAAGGATCCTCACACTGAGTCTTTTGATAAATCTTTGCTAAATTCAGTCGGAACGATCGGTATTATAAAAGAGGTTGTTCGTATGCCGAATGATAACGACCTTCACGTCGTTGTTCAAGGCATATGCCGTGCGAAAATTGCAGATGTTTGCGCGTATGAGCCGTTTATTTCTGCTGATGTCAGCAAATATCCTTATACCGAGTCTAAAGCAAGCGGCATTAAGCAGGACGCTGTGCTTCGTGCGATAAAGGCTGAGTTTAACGAGCTTGTTGCAAAAGATGGAAAGCTATCCTCTGACGAGCTCATTCCGATGTTTATGGAATCTGATCTGCTTGCCTTGTGTAACAGTGTTGCTTTTTATACTCCGCTTGATTGGCAGGACAAGCAGGATCTGCTTGAAGCGTCAACTGTTTACAAGTTCGCTGAAAAGCTTTTGTCCTCACTCAAATATGAAAACGAGCTTATTGAATGTGAGAAACAGATCGCTCAAAAGATTCAGATAAGTATGGATCAAAATAAGCGTGATTACTATCTGCGTGAAAAAATGAAGGCGATTAGTGAAGAACTTAACGGCGGTTATGACGAATATGATGAAATAGATGAGTATAAAGAAAAAATAGATGCTCTTGATGCAGATTATGATGTAAAATCAAAACTTTATAAAGAGCTGGATAAGCTTGCAAAGATGCCGCAGGGTTCGCATGAGTCAACTGTTTTATACAATTATCTTGATGCTTGTATCGAGCTGCCTTGGAACAAGACAGATCCGTGCGATAATATTGATATTGTAAAGGCGAGAAAAATTTTAGACAGTCACCATTACGGTATGGACAAGGTCAAACAGCGCATAATTGAAGGCCTTGCAGTAAGAAAACTTACAGATTCAAATTATTCTCAGATCATGTGCCTTGTCGGACCTCCAGGTGTCGGTAAAACATCAATTGCGTCTGATATTGCAGAGTGTATGGGCAGAAAATTCCGGCGCATCTCACTGGGCGGAATTAAAGATGAATCTGAGATCAGAGGTCACAGAAGAACATATATCGGCGCTATGACCGGCAGAATTATATCTGCGATAAAAGATGCGGGTTGTTCAAATCCGCTGATATTGCTTGATGAAGTCGACAAGCTTGGCAACGATTTTAAAGGCGATTGCTCTGCGGCGCTGCTTGAGGCGCTGGACCCTGAGCAGAACAAAACTTTTACTGATCATTTCATTGATATGCCGTATGATCTCAGCAAGGTGCTGTTTATAACCACTGCTAACGATGCTTCTTCAATACCTGGTCCACTTCGTGACAGAATGGAACTGATTGAACTGCCAAGCTACACAAGAGAAGAAAAGTTTAACATTGCTAAAAAGTATCTTGTTAAAAAGCAATTTAATCTGAATGGACTTAGCGGTAAGGATATCAGGATAAACAATTCAGCAATTTATGAATTGACAATTGATGATATGTTCATTACATTTGAC
>CAYYGY010000178.1:0-2209 GCA_964471735.1 uncultured Eubacteriales bacterium | reverse complement strand
AAAATAGCGCTTTTCGGCAAGTCAAATGTCGACTACATTTCGGGCGGCGGCGGCAGCGGCGAGGTTACCACCGATTATGTTCGCAACATCGTTTTCGGCCTTGAGCAAAAGCAGGCCGAGGGCAAGGTACATATTTACGAGCCGCTGGTTGACTTTTACAAGACTCATCTTGCCAAGGAAAAGGAGCGCATTCTCTCTTTGGGTGACCGCGAAGCACGCCTGCGCGGTATATGGCAGTTGATGGAAAACATGGACAAATACGATGAGCACTATGAATTTATCAACTCGACCTTTGTTACTGAGCCTGAGGTGCCCACTGAGCTTATTGACGAGGCCGCAAGGTTTGCTGACACAGCCATCATAACTTTTTCCCGTTTCTCAGGTGAGGGCTATGACAGACGTCCGCTAAAGGGCGACTACTATCTCAGTGACATTGAAGAAAAGCTGGTAAACGATGTCACTGCACGATTCAAAAAGGTTATTTTTATTGCCAATCTCGGCGCTATGATCGACTTTACTTTAGTTACAGAGAAAAAGGGTGTTGACGGCGTTGTTTATGCTTTGCCTGGCGGCATGGAGGGCGGTGTAGCCGTTGCCGATGTTCTTTGCGGCGACGAAAATCCGTCTGCACGTCTTACCGACACCGTGTTTAAGTCATATGACGATGTGCCCTACGGCAAGGAATTTGTCGAATCCGTACTGAGCGTAGATTACACTGAGGACATCTATGTAGGCTACCGTTACAGCGAAACCATTCCTAACGCATATGACACAGTCCTTTATCCCTTTGGATTTGGACTGTCGTACACAGAGTTTGAGATGAAAGACTTTGTTGCGACTGAAAAAGACGGTGTGATCTCCGTGCTTGCCACTGTTAAAAACATCGGCAAGCGCGAGGGCAAAGAGGTGGTTCAGCTTTATTACAGTGCGCCTCAGGGCAAGCTGGGCAAGCCGGCAAAGGTGCTTGGCGCCTTTACAAAGACCGACCTGCTCAAACCAAACGCATCGCAGACCGTCAAGCTTGAATTCAGCGTTAAAGATATGGCAAGCTATGACGACCTCGGAAAAATATGCAAGTCGGCTTACATTCTCGAAAAGGGCGAGTATTCCATTTTTGTAGGCAAAAACGTCAGAGAAAACACAAAGCTTGATTTTTCATATATAGTAAGCGAGGATACCATAACCGAGCAGTTGACTGCGTGCTGTGTCCCCGAAAGGCTCGAAAAGCGGCTTCTTTCAGACGGCAGCTTTGAAGAAATGCCGCAAAGCAAATTTGAATTCCGTCGGGGAGAGCGCAAGCCGCTCGGCGGTGTTGCGCCCGAAAAAGCAGTTATGTTCGACAAGGTAGGCACCGATATAAGCCTTGAAGATTTTATCGCTCAGCTTACAAACGATGAGCTTATTAAACTTGTTGCAGGCTCACCGAGCACCGGTGTTTGCGATACCTGCTGTTTCGGCGGTCTGCCTCGTCTTGGTATCCCTGCAGTTCCTACGGCTGACGGCCCTGCCGGCCTGAGGATTTTACCCAACCGAGGCGTTTGCACCACCGCTTTCCCCAGTGCGGTCGCCCTTGGCGCAAGCTGGAACGAGGAGCTGATGTACTAAATCGGCGCAGCCGCCGCGCTTGAGGTAAAGGAAAACAATCTTGGAATCTGGCTTGCTCCCGCTATAAATATTCACCGCAATCCTTTGTGCGGAAGAAACTTTGAGTATTTCTCAGAAGACCCGCTCGTTTCAGGCAAGATGTCTGCCGCTGAGATAAGAGGTATCCAGTCGCAAAAAATCGCCGCATCGCTTAAGCATTTTGCCTGCAACAACAAAGAGGTCGCAAGGGCAAGCAGTGATTCCGTTATGTCGGAGAGAGCCATACGCGAGGTTTACCTTAAAGGATTCGAAATCTGTGTTAAAGAGGCTGACCCTTGGACGGTTATGACCTCGTATAACCTCATCAACGGCTGTCACGCGTCCGAAAGCTATGACCTGCTTGAAACCATACTCAGAGATGAATGGGGCTTCAAAGGTATGGTCGAGACCGACTGGAACGTTAAAAATGACCCTGTAAAGGAAGTCATGGTCGGCAACGACCTGAAAATGCCTGTCGGATATCCTGACGAATTGCTTGACGCGATGAAGGACGGCCGCCTTTCCAGAGCCGACCTTGAGGTTGCGGTCAAGCGAATTTTAGAGCTGTTCTTAAAGCTTGTATAAT
>CAYYGY010000177.1:0-2233 GCA_964471735.1 uncultured Eubacteriales bacterium | reverse complement strand
AGCCTGCTGAGAAAAAGCTCGCCCCCGTGAAGAAATCTTTTGCGCTGGTTATCTGTAACCGCGACACCGGGCAGATGCAAAACGCATCTGTCGGCGCTTAAAAGATACTGCTGAGGTGCCTCTTTCAAAGCATCGAGCGTGACGCAGTCGGTTATGTCAAAGCCGCCTGCATAAGTGCGCCTGAGGGCGCCGAGCACAGCGCCGCAGCCGAGATATCTGCCGATATCGTCTGCCAGAGTGCGGATATATGTGCCTTTAGAGCACAGCACATCAATCTTGAACCTGCCTTCATCGGTCACACCTAAAAAGTTAAGCTTTTTTACCGTGACGCGCCGAGGTTCTCTCTCCACCTCGACGCCCTGACGGGCAAGGTCGTACAGCCTGACGCCGTCTTTTTTCAAGGCTGAAAACATCGGCGGTGTCTGCAAAATATCCCCTGTGAAATTTTTAAGCGCCGTTTCAAACTGTTCATTTGAAATGCTGTGCGGCGTTTTTGAAATTATATTACCTGTTATATCAAGCGTGTCGGTAGTGACGCCCAGTATGAGTTCTGCCTCGTACCGCTTGTCCGATTCAAGCATCATAGACGACAGACGCGTGGCTCTGCCCAATAAAACAGGCAGCACACCGGTAGCCATCGGGTCAAGTGTTCCGGTGTGGCCGGCGCGCTTTTCGTTAAACAGGCGTTTTATCTGCGCAACAGCCGCAAACGAAGTCATACCCTGCGGTTTGTCAACCAGCACCAGCCCCTGCATATCAAATACCTAACTCTTTCCTGACAGACTCGAGGATAACATCCTTAGCCTTGTCAACAGACAAGTCGACCTCACAACCGGCCGCCCTTGTATGTCCGCCGCCGCCCAGACGGGCGCATATCTTTGATGCGTCTATCGGCTCGACAGTGCGGACCGATATCTTATACTTATCCTCACCCTGATAGCGCATAGTAACGCCTACCTCTATACCCTCTATCTGCCTTGTAAGGGCGGTTATACCCTCCAATTCATCGGGCGTTGTCATTTCCTGCATCTGCTTTGTAACGGTCAAAAGCGCGCACCTGTCATCAAGGTGGTACTCAATACCGTCGTATGCCATTTTTTCAATCTCAAGTCTGGCCCTTGATTTGGTGTCAAACATGATGCGGTTTATCGTGCCGCAATCGGCGCCTTTTTCAATAAGCTTAGCGGCGATAATGTGAGTATTCGCAGAGGTGTTGGTAAACTTAAAACAGCCGGTATCAGTGGCTATGCCGGTGTAGAGGCAGTTTGCAATACCCTCGTCAAAGCCGCAGCCAAGCCGCTCGATAACATCGTACATTACCTCGCACGCCGCCGACGCCTCTGCTCTCAAAAGTTTGAGCGGGCAGTCGATATTGTTGGAAACGTGATGGTCGATACACAGCTCTATCCTGCCGCCGTAAACAGGCTCCAATGCGTGGAGAAGCTTTGTATCGGCAAGGTCTACGGCAACAACGTGCTCAGGCGTAAAGCCGCCTTTACCGAAATCCTCAGTCATATAGCTGTAACGAAGCGGGATATCGTCTGCGCAGGCGCACATAACATTTTTACCGAGTTTTGTCAGCGCGCGGCACAAGCCATATGCTGAGCCGACAGCGTCGCCGTCGGGAGATGAGTGCATCAAAATTATAAAATTGTCATTATTAAGAAGATAATCACATACAGTTTTAACGTCTGTCATCAGTTGCTTTCCTCTTCCTGAGATTTCATATTCTCAAGCATTTTTGCAATATGCGCACTGTGTTCGATAGAATCGTCGGCAATAAATTTAAGCTCAGGCACCTTGCGCATTTTGACCCTTGAGCCGAGCTCCCGCCTGATATAACCGGCGGCGCTTACAAGGCCTTTGACCGCGTCTTTCGCGGCGTCGATGCCTTCAACGGCATCGACGTACACCTTGGCATACGAAAGGTCGTTTGTAAGCTCGACGCGGACTATGGTTATCATATGCTTTGTAACACGGGGGTCCTTCAGCGAGCGAAAAATATCTGACAGTTCAAATTTTATATCCGAGCAAAGACGGTCTATTTTATAACCGGCCAATTAATGTCAGTCCTCTCTGTATTCCTCAATTATGAACGACTCGAAAATGTCGCCTTCCTTAATGTCGTTGAACTTTTCAAGTCCGATTCCGCACTCGTAGCCCTGAGCGACCTCTTTTACGTCGTCCTTAAATCGGCGAAGCGAATCAATCTTATCCTCGCAGATAACTATAC
>CAYYGY010000176.1:0-2235 GCA_964471735.1 uncultured Eubacteriales bacterium | reverse complement strand
GGCTGCCGAAAAGGCGCGCGGCGTTATCGCCTGCTCGGCAGGAAATCATGCACAAGGCGTTGCTCTTGCGGCAACCAAAAACGGAATCAGATCCCTGATCTGTTTGCCTGACACAGCCCCCATTTCCAAAGTAGAAGCCACCAAGGGCTTCGGTGCAGAGGTCTGCCTGGTGGAAGGCTGTTATGACGATGCCTACCAAAAGGCGCTGGAGCTGAAGGAAAGCGAAGGCTACACGTTTGTACACCCGTTTGATGATGAAAACGTCATTGCAGGTCAAGGCACGATCGCTCTTGAGATATTAAACGACCTTGATAATATCGATGCTATCGTCGTACCGATCGGCGGCGGCGGACTGATCTCAGGCATCGCCTATACCGCAAAACAAATAAGACCTTCGGTTAAAGTGTACGGCGTACAGGTTGCAGGCGCGCCGAGCATGTATAACTCAGTAAAGGACGGCGAGATTGAAAGTCTGTCTTCGGTCTCCACCATTGCAGACGGTATTGCTGTCAAGAAGCCGGGTGAAAACACCTATGCTCTTGTCAAAGAGTATGTGGATGAAATTGCTCTTGTTACCGACGACGAGGTTTCAAGTGCTATCCTCGCTCTTATTGAAAAGCAGAAAATGATCGCAGAAGGCGCAGGTGCCGCTGCCGTTGCAGCAGTTATGTTTGACAAATTTAACCTGAAGGGCAAAAGAGTGGTTGCAGTTGTTTCGGGCGGCAATATCGACGTTACCAGTCTTTCCCGTGTCATTGATCGGGGTCTGCTGAATTCAGGCCGTTCTACAAGCCTGCTTATCGAACTCATCGACAAGCCGGGACAACTGAAGGATATTTCCCGTATTATTGCTGATTGCGGCGGTAACGTTACCGGTGTTCACTATGAAAAAGGCAACACCGAAAGCGTAAACGGCTGTTTCCTTCGTGTTGAAATGGAAACGAGAGATTTTGAACACGTTAATCTGATTACGCAGTCCTTGCGTAACGAAGGATTTAAGATAGTGTAAAGGAAGGAGTAAAAATCATGAACAAGATCGAAACGAAGATGGCTCCGGCGGCAATCGGGCCTTACTCACAAGCGGTGGTCGTGGGTAATCTCATTTTTACCTCCGGACAAATTCCTCTGGATCCCGAAACGGGAGTTTTGGAAGGCGAAAACATTACCGAGCAGACCCACCGTGTTTGCCAAAATCTGAAAGCAGTGCTGACTGCTGCAGGCAGCAGCCTTAAAAGTGCAGTTAAAACGGTATGTTTCCTAACAAATATGGCGGATTTCGCTGCATTTAATGAAGTATATGCAGATTATTTTACTCAGAAACCCGCCAGATCCTGTGTAGCGGTAAAAGAGCTTCCTAAAGGCGCTCTTGTTGAAGTAGAAGTCGTAGCAGAAAAGGAGTAGTTGATATGATGGATTCAAGCAAATACCGAGTGGGATATTTCCCCGTAGATAAAAAATACAACAAATGGGTAGAAAAAGACCACGTTGAAAAACCGCCCGTATGGTGCAGTGTGGATATGCGCGACGGCAATCAAAGTCTTGTTATCCCGATGAGTCTGGAAGAAAAGCTGGAGTATTACCAAACTCTGTTGAAGGTGGGCTTTAAGGAGATCGAGGTGGGCTTCCCCGCCGCCAGCGAGACCGAATATGAATTCTTGCGCACCCTTATTGACAACGACCTGATCCCCAACGACGTGACGGTGCAGGTGCTCACCCAGTGCCGCGAGCATATCATCCGCAAGACCTTTGACGCATGCAAGGGCGCACCGAGCGCAATTATTCATTTTTATAATTCCGTGAGCGTGGCTCAGCGTGAGCAGGTCTTCAAAAAGAGCAAGGAGGAGATCAAGCAGATCGCCGTTGACGGTGCAAAGCTTGTAAAGAAGTTAGCGTCAGAATACGAAGGCAATTTCCGCTTTGAATATTCCCCCGAATCCTTTACGGGAACAGAGCCTGAATATGCGCTTGAGGTCTGCAACGCGGTGCTTGATGTGTTAGAGCCAAGTGCGGATAATAACGTAATTATAAATCTGCCCGTTACGGTGGAAATGAGCCTGCCGCACATTTACGCTTCACAGGTGGAATATATGAGCGAAAATCTCAAATACCGCGAGTTTGTGACTCTGTCACTTCATCCCCATAACGACAGAGGTACGGGTGTCGCCGATACCGAGTTAGCGCTTTTAGCCGGTGCCGACCGTGTGGAAGGCACGCTTTTTGGCAACGGCGAGCGTA
>CAYYGY010000175.1:0-2235 GCA_964471735.1 uncultured Eubacteriales bacterium | reverse complement strand
TAAGAGAGTTCTAATTCATGCGCATTACCAAAGCCCCGTGTTTTCCAATTGGAAAACACGGGGCTTTTTCAACTCATCTCAGCCTTAATTCTTAAAAAAAGCAACAGCAACGGCTCCGGGGCCTGCATGGGTGCCGATAACACTGCCGATGGTAGTATACCGTACCTCGTCCAGACCTCTGTCCCAGATATGCTTGCTATCCTCAATATACTTCAACAGCAAAGCGTCAGAAAGTCCTGTATATCCAAGCAGAACAGGCTTTGTAAAATCAACACCGCCTGCTTTTTCGATCTCCTGAACAAGCAGGTTGTTGCCCATTTTTGAGCCTCTCGCCTTACCAAGCATGTTGATCTCACCGTCGGTAACAGATAGAACAGGCTTAATGTTAAGCACAGCACCGGCAAAAGCAACTGTCTTTGAGACGCGTCCGCCTTTTTTTAGATATTCGAGAGTGTCTACCAACGCCACAATGACGATCTTTCTCTTAATATCCTCAAGCCTTTCGGCAATCGACTTGGCGTCAAGGCCATCATCCAAATATCTCAATGCCATCTCAACCAATATGCCACTGCCCATGGCGACACTGCCGCTGTCAACTATATAAATATTCTCGTAATCCTCTGCGGCAATAGTCGCGCTCTGATATGTACCTGAAAGCTTCGATGAAAGTGTTATGACCACGGCGCTGTCACCGGCTGACTTTACCTTTTCAAACTCCTTAATAAAGGCGTCCGGCGTGGCCTGACTGGTGGTAGGAAGAACGTCGCTTTCGACAAGCTTTTCATAAAAAGATTTATTGTCGATCGTAACGCCGTCGATATATTCAACGTCATCAAAACGAACGGTAAGGGGAACAACGTTGACACGGTTTTTGTACTCAGGCATTAGATCTGCGGTTGAATCAACAATTATCTGAGTTTTCATATTATCAATCCTCTTTTGCTAATTATATATTATTTGCAACTGTATTAAGGCTCTCACTGATTATGGACAGACTTCTGTAGAAGGCGACCCTTTCCGCCTCTGTAAGACCGACGCTTATTTCATCAAGAACCTCATTGATCTTGTCTGCGATTATTTTAGCAACTTTAACACCCTTATCGGTCAGATCAAGAGTGCATTTATATCTCTTGGCGCTTTTCGATTCACAGGTCAGGTACCCGTTTAACTCAAGATAATCAAGTGCACGGGAAATCGTCGCCTTATCCTCTTCACACTTCTCGCAGAGGTCAGTTGCAGTCATTCCTTCGGATGAGTAGAGATAATAAAGGCAGGAAACGTGTGAGCTTCTCAGGTTATAATCAGCCATCTCTTGATTTTTGATCTTTCGGATGTTTCTGCTTATCCTATTGATAAGCACCGTAAATGTTTCAAATCTTTCTTTCACAGAATCACCTCCGTTATACTTGTTGAAACCTCAACAAGTATAACACAAACTTGTTGAAATGTCAACAAGAAGCAATAGAAGAACCCCGAGTTTTCAATTTGAAAACTCGGGGTCAATTATCATTACTTTAGAGTTTGCTGATATCTTCGTTTGAAATAAGATGGAAGCCTGCCGTCTCAAGAGCAGCTTCTGCTACCGCATTATCCTCGACCCTGATAACTACATATGCGTGCTTTTCAGTTCGTGCAAGAAAGGCATATAGATATTCGGCGTTGATGCCGGCCTTGTTAAGAACGTCAAGCGCGGCGGTGAGCTTGCCGGGTTGATCGCCGATCTTCACACCGACAACATCAATTACCTTAATAAGATAACCCGCGTCAGTGAGAGTCTTAACCGCAGTTTCCTCATCGTTTACTATAAGGCGAAGGATTCCGAAGTCCTGCGTTTCCGCAATTGAAAGAGCACGAATGTTAATATTATTCTCGGCAAGCGCGTTAGTAACGGAAACAAGAGTACCCTGTCTGTTCTGGACAAACACCGTTAACTGTTTAATAGCCATTTGAATAACTCCTTTCTCAGATCAAACTAATTTACGTTTATCAACTACTCGTACAGCCTTGCCTTCACTGCGGGCAATACTTTTAGGCGCGACGAGGTGTACCTTGGGGTTGATTCCAAGCATGGTCTTCATAGCGTCAGCAAGGGTCCTTTCCATAGCGAGAACGTCGCTGACCTTGTCGGTAAACTGCTCAGGATTCATTTCAACGTTTACCTCAAAGGTATCGGTGTTATTTACTCGGTCAACAACGATCTGGTAGTTGGGCTGATACCCCTCTTTAAGGAGTACG
>CAYYGY010000174.1:0-2247 GCA_964471735.1 uncultured Eubacteriales bacterium | reverse complement strand
AGGAGGAACCCAAGACTGCAACCTCTGAAGGTCAGGCTATCGTTGTTGAGTCCGACGGCAAGATCGACCTTGAGGTTGAATACGCTGAGCTTGGCAATGCCTCTGTTAAAAAGGACGCCAACGTAGGCAGCGGCAAGCACGTTCAGAGCATCACTGTTGATGAGGAAGTTGTTTATGTTCCTATCGGCACCATCGGCCAGATCAAGACAACCATTCTTCCTACGGACGCTGCTGATCCGTCAATCTACTACGAAAGCCAGAACGAAGATATCGTCAAGGTAGACGAAAACGGTCAGGTACTCGGTATTGAGGCAGGCGCTGCTGTTGTTAAGCTTACCACCAACGACCGCAACTTTAATAACGAGGTTACCGTTGTTGTTTACCGTGTTGCACCCGACGAGACCAGAATAAACGAGATGGTGCAGCTCATCAACAAGGCCCGTACAGACGAAGGTCTTGAGGAAATAACTGTTGATACCACTCTTAATTACGCTGCAACCGAGCGCGCATTCGAAGAGGCCGCTGAGGGTGACGGTATAATGGACGACACCCGTGTTTTGACCGATGCCAACGGCGAATTCAAGGCCCACAGCACTACATACACCGATTACAGCATTTGGACACGCGGTTCTACCAGGATCTATGTCTGGAATGACTTTGACGACGTTCAGGCTGCTTTCGATTCAATAATGGAGGTCGACTCCAATAAGGAAGTTATCCTCTCTGAGGACGACAAGTACAACAATCTGGGTGTTGGTTGCTTTGATTACAGCGGCTCCACCTACTGGTGCATCCTTATGTACCTCAGATAATCTGTCTGATTACTGTTAGATCAGGTGCGCAGATACGCAAGTATTTGCGTACCTTTCTTTTTAATGAAAGGGGTGTACATCAATGATGCCTTGCATAGGTAATATAGTCAACACCGTTGCCGTTATCGTTGCCGGCGCTATCGGGCTGCTGCTCAAAAAAGGCATCAGCTCCCGCTTACAGAACATTCTTATGCAGGCGCTCGGTATGTGCACGATATTTATCGGCATATCGGGTGCACTGCAAAATATGTTTACACTCGACGGTGGCAAGCTGGCAGTAAACAACACCATAACAATCATCATTTCGATGGTGATCGGCAGTTTTGTCGGTGAACTTATCGACATCGAAACGCTGCTTGATAAGTTGGGCGAAAAACTGAAAAAACTTGCAAGAGCAGGAAACAACTCAAGTTTTACCGAAGGCTTTGTGACAGTGTCGCTGATAATCTGCGTCGGCGCGATGGCTGTTGTCGGCGGTATCGCAGACGGACTCGGTGACCCGTCCGTGCTGTTTGCAAAAACAGTGCTTGACTCTGTCATTGCCCTCATATTTTCGTCAACGCTCGGCGTGGGAGTGATGTTCTCGGCTTTGCCTATGTTTTTGTATCAGGGCATATTCAACGTGATCGGTATCGTTTTCGGCAATATCATGAGCGACGCCTTGCTTGTGTCGCTTTCGGCAGTGGGCAATGTGCTCATTTTCGGCGTGGGTGTCAACCTCGCGTTCGGCAAACGCCTTAAAGTAGGAAATATGCTGCCGGCATTGTTGGTGCCGGTTGTATGGGAGATCGTTTCAAACATAATAGCCTAAGTTAGAAACCGCTTTGCAGCCGAGTGGCTGCAAAGCGGTTTCTTGATATAGGAAACGCAGTTATTTCATGCTGTTTTCATAGGACTCGATCATCTTCTTAACCATCTGTCCGCCGACAGAACCGGCCTGCTTAGAAGTAAGGTCACCGTTGTAGCCCTGCTTAAGATTTACACCAACCTCAGCGGCAGCCTCCATCTTGAAACGGTCGAGGGCCTCACGAGCCTCAGGAACATTGATCTTATTGCTTCTTGCCATTATTTTTCACTCCTTTGCAAAAGTTTTACGATTGCGTTTGCAATAGTATCATTTGCTTAGACTCGCAAAATATTATTAGAAAATTTTGAAAGAAAATAGATATGTTTACAAATTGTAAATTTGTCAATGGTTTTTTCATAAATATGATGAATTTCAAAATTTAATAGTTGATTTTCCTTGTGTAAACTGCTAGAATACAATTACCTTATAGTATCATATTATCGTGTTTTTTGTTTTGTTTGGAGGAGTACCCTTGAATAGACTTTCCAAAATTATTTGCTTTTTGTCGATATTGAGTTTGCTTATGTCCTGTAGTTCAGGGGAAAAAAGCGTTGCATCTAAAAACAACAGTTCCTCCGGCAATTCCTC
>CAYYGY010000173.1:0-2272 GCA_964471735.1 uncultured Eubacteriales bacterium | reverse complement strand
TTGCTGCCTGTTTCAGATTGTTAATCTTTGCCCAATGTGCATACCCTGCACTCTCCTGCGCTTTAATGCTGTTCTGAATATCAATGAGCAGACTGATTCTTTCGTCGCGCTGCTTTGGTTGTTTTGATGGTCTGGTTTTCCCGGAGATTCTCGCGGCAATAGCTTCCTCTGTATAGTCCTCACCAAGAGTTTTTAGTCGGGTAAACCTCTCTTGCCCTGTTGCCCTAAAGGAAATGTATTTCCCACGTTTTATCTCATACCCTTCGCTTTGCAGGTGACGGAGCAAATCTTCAAAATCTGCAGAGGCCGGTATGAGTCGGTCAATTGCAGCTTTCAGTTTTGCTTTATAACTGGTTCCTGATTTTGCTGCCCGGTGCTCAACATAGCTCTTACCCTTGTCCTGTCCCGGGATCACCACAGACAACCCGTGTTCCTTGCATAACCGATCACTTGCACGGCGTATCTCATGATAGCTTCGTCTATTGGAACGGAAATGCTTGTAATCCTCAAAGCTGACCGCGTTGAAAATGAGATGATTATGTACATGGTTTTTGTCTATGTGTGTGGTGAGCACAAACTCACATTTGCAGCCCAGCACTTCTTTTGCCAGCTGCATACCTATCTCGTGAGCTTCCTCCGGCGACACCTCTCCCGGCTCAAAGGCTTGTATCAGATGACGACCAAGATTTGTTCCTTTATCAATCGCATGCTGTCGGGTCCAGGAAAATTCAATGTCCGCAGTCTCAGCGGTACAGCCAAAGGATGACACCAGCAGTTTGCCGTCGGTCTTGGCAGGATCGCATATATAGTCAATGGCTGCCTTCAGCGTTGACTTGATAGGATGCGTCTTTGTAACTGCCATATCTGTTCTAACCTTTCTTGTATCTCATCCATGTCTGTACGGTATGCGGTTCCTCCCGCATTTAGCCTTTTTGCAATTTGATTGATGTTCCGCCCAATGGCAGACAGTTCAGCAGTAAATGCCTTGATGTCTGCTGTATCCGTGCAGATGATATAACCGTCAATCGCCATTTTACGCAGGTATGCTCCATACCTCTGTGTAGGTAACTGCTTCATTCTCTCGTCAATGAGGTTCTTTTCGTCCTCTGTAACCCAAAACTTCATTTGGATATTCCGCTTTCGGTTTGCCATGCAACGCCTGCCTTTCTGATAAGGGTTTGGGATATCCCAAGGAATCAATTGCAGTTTCGGGTAGGGCTCCTGAAACTGCTAAAAATCGCAAGTGGGTACTCACTTGCTGTGCTTGCTATTTAGCTTTCCTCTGTTTTAGTAATCTTCACTAAGGGTTATTAGCAACAATTTTGTGTAAAATATAGTTTTCACTTTGACTGTCAGCGTATGATAAGCTCATTGCATAATTTGGTAAAAAGTGTTATGATTTGACTGCTCTGATACCTAACAATATTGAGGGATAGCCCAAAAGGAGATGTAATCATATGGCTGATGCTTGGACAATAATTGCAGCTACAGCAAGCGCAATTGTTACGATAGTTTTTTCGCTGTTAGAAATTACGCACAAAAAGAAAGTTACTGCTAAATTTGGCGCACTCATCGTGGTGTTAATTATTATTCTAGTTTCTTTAGGGGTTCTGCTTTCTAATAATGAATCATCTTCTGGTGGTGATATCGGGTCTTTAGTGAACAATATATTTTATCACAACAATTCCGATGGCCTTAGTCCCCAAATTAACGTTATCAACGGTGATGTGATTACAAACGGTACACTCAATGATGTAGATAATGGCATAGAATCAAGTGATGATAAAGAATTGGCAGAGGCAGAGCCACCAGAAATACCTGCTACTGTACAAGATTTATTGCTAAACTATTCGGAAATAAATTTATGTATTGGAAATACCGAGAGTCTTTATGCTACTGTTCTCTACTCAGATAATTCAACTGATAAAGAAGTACTCTGGGTATCCAGTAATCCAGCTATTGCTTCTGTTGATACCGATGGAAATATAACGGCATTGTCAGAAGGTGTGGTTACGATTACCGCACAAGCAAGTAGAAACAATACTGCCAAAACAGCATCTTGCATTGTCACGGTTTTAGCTCCATCAGTAGCTCCTACTGGCTACTCTATTAGACTTAGTACAGATCGCGCGTTACTCAGGGAATCATTTAGGCTCGACATCATTCCAAATGAAGATGATATTACTGACATTCAAGTCCATACTATTTCTCCGTCAGGTGTTAATGATAGCTTTCCATATGGTAACGACGGTTTATATATGATTGACACAGA
>CAYYGY010000172.1:0-2276 GCA_964471735.1 uncultured Eubacteriales bacterium | reverse complement strand
GCACCGTATAGTTAAACAAATAAACTGGATAGCAAACAACGCTGATAACGAAAAACGAATCGTGCCTGCTTCCGGCGACAGTGAAATGGGAGTGCATCTTGACGGCGCTGATTCTCAGGCTGATGTTATTGCCGCCGTTACCAAACTGGGATATGACCTTTCCGACGATGACCAGAGTAAGGTTTATGAAGAGTTTTTGCGTGTTGCATCAAAGAAAAAGGTCGGTGCAAAAGAACTTGATGCCATTGTTGCCAGCGTAGCGCTTCAGGTACCTGCAACATACAAGCTTATAAGCTACGTAATAAATAACGGAAATGTTATTTCCGCCAGTGCTCAGATTACACTTGATAAAGACGATGTTCCGATGCAGGGCGTTTGTATAGGCGACGGTCCTATTGACGCCGCGTTCCTTGCATTAGACCAGATAATTGGCCACCATTATGAACTTGATGATTTTCAGATTCAGTCTGTCACCGAGGGTAAGGAAGCAATGGGCTCAGCGCTCGTAAAGCTTCGCTCAAACGGTAAACTTTATTCAGGCAACGGTATTTCAACCGACATCATCGGTGCAAGTATCAGAGCCTATCTTAACGCTGTTAACAAGATAGTCTACGAGGAGGCATAAAGTATGAAACTGTCCTTTTCTACTAAAGGGTGGCATAACAATTCTTTTGATGAATTTTGCGATATAGCTGAGGAACTTCACTTCGGCGGCATTGAACTGCATAATATATACAACCCGATTTTTACCGATAAAGACGGCGCACTCCACGATTATTCCGCCGCAACACTTCGCAGGCTTTATGAGAAAAACCTAAATATCCCTTGCATAGATACCGTAGCTGATATAGCGTCAAGGGAGATTTCAGACACTGCATATGACGAAATTATGCGATGCCTTGTGATCGCAAAAAATCTGCACATTCCCTGTGTGCGCCTGCGTGCGAATGAAGCATCTGACAAAGAAACTGCATTTGACAATGTATATACCTTGCTTGCAAAGGTTATGCCTGAGGCTGAAAAACAAGGTGTTAGATTGCTTATAGAAACATCAGGGCTGTTTGCCGACACCGCCGATCTGCGCGATATGCTTGAGCGCTTTGCGTGCGACAATCTGGGTGCGCTGTGGAATCTCTCAGCTGCATATTTTGAGTGCGGAGAGTCACCTGAGGAGGTTATTAAAAACCTCGGCGCGTATGTGTGTCACGTTCACATTAACGATGCGGTTAAAACAGATAACGGCAACGAATACTGTCTGGCAGGCGAAGGTGAAATGCCGATCGGCGAAATGATGCTTGCGCTCCGTTCGGTCAATTATGATGGCTTTATCTCGCTTGTATGGGATCCTGCTTGGTGTGAAGAGCTTGATGATATGGAGATCATTTTCTCGCAATTTGTCAGTTTTATGAAACAGTTCGGAGATACATCAAAGAATGAGAAAACGCTTTATTACAACAAGGCGCATACAGGCAAATATATCTGGAAAAAGGACCTTCTTATCGACGCTACCTTTTCGCAGGTGCTTGACCGCGCGGTAGAGGAGTTTCCCGACCAGTATGCCTTCAAATACACAACCCTTGACTACACGCGTACTTACAGCGAATTTCGCGATGATGTTGATACATTTGCCCGCAGCCTTATTGCGCTGGGCGTGCGTGCGGGTCATCACGTTGCTGTTTGGGCATCAAATGTGCCGCAGTGGTATATTGCCTTCTGGGCAACTACAAAGATAGGCGCTGTTTTGGTAACTGTAAATACCGCTTATAAGATACATGAGGCAGAATATCTTTTAAAGCAATCTGACACCCACACCCTGATAATGACAGAAGGCTCTAAGGATACGCACTACGGCAAGATAATCGCCGAGCTTTGCCCTGAACTTGAGACCGTAAAGGCAGGACAGCCCCTGCATTCTAAGCGTTTACCGTTTTTGCGCAACGTTATCACGGTCGGCTTCCGTCAAAAAGGGTGCCTAACGTGGAACGACGCTTTGGACAGAGCATCACAGGTGCCGGTGGAGGAAGTGCGGCGTATGGCTGCCGCCGTCGACAAAGACGATGTATGCAATATGCAGTATACCTCAGGTACTACAGGTTTCCCGAAAGGCGTTATGCTGACCCATTACAACATTGTCAATAATGGTAAATGTATAGGCGACCGTATGGACCTTTCGACAGCGGACAGAATGATGATTCAGGTGCCTATGTTCCACTGCTTCGGTATGGTGCTTGCAATGACCGCATCTATGACGCATGGTGCAACCCTGCTTCCTTTGC
>CAYYGY010000171.1:0-2277 GCA_964471735.1 uncultured Eubacteriales bacterium | reverse complement strand
CGCTGAAACAAGATGCACCTTGACCATAGGCAAAATTCAGGGCGGTGAAACGGCCAACATTATACCAAATTTTGGGGTAATGGAAGGTACGCTTCGCACCGACGACAAATCAGCGAGAACTTTGCTTATACGCAGGATAACTGAAATTTCAGAAGGTATTGCAAAAACCTACGGTGGTTCTGCGGTCGTGATACCTATATCACAAGTGCCGTCTCTGATATGCGACAAGAAGCTAACCGAGCAAATGGCAGGATATATGTCTGAGATAAGTTTTCCAAATAACAAAGGGATACCTGATATGAAAGCAGGTGCATCGGAAGATTTTGCATTTATTGCTGAGGCGACTCCGTCAACATTTATGTATATATCAGCAGGTTTTCCGGATGAGCGAGGCGACTGCTTGGCACACAACCCAAAGGTGCGGTTCAACGAGGACGTATGCCCCATCGGTGCGGCGGCGCTGGCGCACTGCGCAACGCGGTGGCTGAGCGATACAGTCGAAGCACAGTAAAAACGACGCTGATTGTGATAACACCTTTTTCGCACAGCGTCCCGCTTTAGGCTGTTATAAAATATTATTTTAGATTCTTGTTAATATTTTTCAAAAAATACTTGCAATTTCTACACAAAGATGATATTATACTTGGGTGACTAAATAAACATATGTCTGTAAGGAGGTGGAATTATGCCTAACATTAAGTCTGCTAAAAAGCGTGTTTTGGTTGCAGAGGTTAATGCCGCTCGTAACAAGGCTTACAATTCTGCGTTGAAAACATCTATCAAAAAGGCTAACGCCGCCATCGAAAACAATGATGCTGATAAGGGCGAGGTCGTAAAGGCTGCTGTTAAGAAGATCGATCAGGCTCAGGCCAAGGGTCTTCTCCACAAGAACACTGCTGCCAGAAAGAAGTCTGCTCTTACGCTTAAGCTCAACGCTTCTAAGTAATCGACAGATAGTTTTAAGGGGAGAATGTCTTTACGATGTTCTCCCCTTCTGCATATGCATATCCGTATAAAAAATATGTCTAAAATTTGTCCAAGTTGCAACTTGATGTACACACATATATACATTATAATGTGTATAATGATGGATTGGATGTGGTGTTTGCATGAATACACAATTGGCAAAGAGGATAACAGAGTGCATCCTTATTGCTCTGATAATAGTTTCTATTGTTTGGTTGGCGATAAGTTTCACAAACCGAGAATATTCGTATCAGATGTACAACACTTCATCTGTCAGTTATGTTCGCGGCGTGGTTAAAGAAATAGTCAGCGAAAGCCTTACTCCTTCGGGAAGTGACGGCGAATACAATATAGGTAAGCAGGTTGTTAAGGTTGAGTTTGCGGAAGGAAACAACGCCGGTCAAACCGTTGAGATAAACAACTACCTTTCAGCCACGCATAACGTCGTGCTCAAAGAAGGGAGCAAGGTAATAATCTGCGCGGATGAACCTGAAAACGTCGCGCCATACTATACTATTTACAGTTACGACAGAGGCCTTCCTGTTTTAATAGTTGTACTGTGCTTTTTCGGGCTCATAGTTTTGGTAGGCAAAAAGAGAGGACTGATGAGCTGTATAGGGCTTTCGTTCACGGTTTGTATGGTGCTTTGTTACCTTTTGCCTGCTCTTTACGAAGGAGAAAACGCGGTTATGGTTTCAGTGATCACCGTCTTTGTAAGCGCGACGGTTTCCTGCTTCTGTATCAGCGGTTTGGGCCGTAAGACGCTTTTAAATATAATAGGCACGGTTTTCGGTTGTATATCGGCGGCCCTTGTTTATTGGCTGTTTATGGCGGCACTTCATATAACCGGCAACGCGATGGACAGCGTGGATACGCTTGTTGTTATAGCACAGGCGACCGGTCTTAAATTTTCGGGATTGCTGTTTTCAGCGGTTTTGATAAGTTCGCTTGGTGCAGTAATGGACGTCGCCGTTTCGATAGGCGCATCTTTAAGTGAGATTAAAGAACTTAATCCTGAAATTTCGGCGAATCAGATGTTTCGCTCAGGTATGAACATAGGCAAAGATATGATAGGAACAATGTCAAACACTTTGATTCTTGCCTTTGCGGGTGGTGCTTTGACGACGTTGATCATACTGATTTCAAAAGGTGTACAGACAAATCAGTTGCTTTCGTCGGATTATGTCGCCCTTGAGTTGGCGCAGGGCCTTGCAAGCAGCGCCGCAGTTATATTAACCGTTCCGATAAGCGCGGGGGTATACGCGCTCGGATATAAAAAACATAAAAAAACTGAGGAGGAACATCAATGAA
>CAYYGY010000170.1:0-2292 GCA_964471735.1 uncultured Eubacteriales bacterium | reverse complement strand
GTAAGGCGGTAGGAGCACTGTTCAACAAGGTCGGCTCTGCCGGCTATATATCCGCCGGTCGGGGCTATTCCCCCTCCGGCGTTTTTTATAAGCGAGCCTGCCATAAGGTCAGCGCCGTGCTGGGTCGGTTCGGTGGGCTGGGTGAACTCGCCGTAGCAATTGTCAACCATTAAAATACAATCGCTGTCGATCTTCTTTACCAACGTGCATATCTTTTCGATATCTTCAACTAGCAGTGATGGCCTTAGACTGTACCCTCTTGAGCGCTGTATGTACACCATTTTATATTTGTTGTTTGATACCTTTTCTTTAATGGCTTCGTAATCGACCGAGCCGTTTACAAGCGGTATCTCGTCATAATTGACGCCGAACTCTTTTAACGAACCGGAAGATTCACCGTTGATTCCCAGCACGCTGTGCAGAGTGTCATACGGGCGTCCGGTTACGAACAAGACGGTGTCCGTCGGTCTTAGCACGCCGAACAAAGCAACCGTAAGAGCGTGGGTACCGCTGACAAAGTTGTGGCGGACGAGCGCCGCCTGAGCGCCCACAGCCTCGGCAAACACAAGGTCGAGCACTTCCCTGCCCCTATCACCGTAGCCGTAACCTGTCGAAATGCCCAGATGCGATTCGCTGACACCGTTATTAATGAATGCGTGCAACATCTTTACCTGATTGTACTCAGTGATGCTGTCTATTTCATCAAACCTATCTTTAACCCTGTCAAGAGCCTGCTTGTCAAGCTCTACAAGCTCAGGCGAGATATTAAAAAAGTCCTGTTTCATTTTCTTCCTCCATCTTATAGCTATATACAGGGTCGTTTTCACTAAACCCGCATTTTAAATAGAATCGCTGTGCCTGCTTATCGTCGCACAGCGCCCATACACGTTTTGCACCGCTCATGGAGGCCGCCGCCCCGACAAGAGCTTTTCCTTCACCTCGCATACGACATTCGGGCAGTACGGCGATGCCGGTTATCAAGGTCTCGTCAAGATGCTTTGCGGCGCACATACAGCCTGAATCGGTGCCGGCGGCAACGGCACAGCCGTGCCTGACCCTATGCGAAAGGTCAACATACCAACTGTCAAAATCCATATCGGGATATAAGCACAAAAGCATTTTGTATGCTTTTTTATAATCAAAGCCGAGGTCACAGCGCTTAGTTTCAGTAAAATCCTTATAAAACGACTTAAGTCTGACGGGACAAGCGAGTTTCAGAAATTTATCCGACAGCACGCTTTTTACACCGACAGCCGGCAAAAACGCAGATATCTCATCTATGTCAGCGTCTGTGCTTGTTACGACGGTAGCGTTATCGTCAATTACCGAAATCAAAGCGGTCGCTTTTTTGTCGATATACTGCAGATAAAACCGCGCAAAGCTATAGGTTAAGCCGTAGGCGGTCAAACACGACATTATCCTTACATAAAGAGGCCCGCAGAAATCAAGCCGCTCTGCCCTGTCAAGCAATTTTATCATACTGCGCCTGCCGCCATTTGCTCAAACAATGCTTCACTGAGCCGACGCACGCTCAAAACATCGTCTTTCCTCGCAACACAGGAGGACGAGTGCAGATACCTGCTAGGGACTGAGATAGTAAACGACCTCACACCCGACTTTGTTTGGTGAATGATTCCGGAATTGTTACCCCCGCTGACAGCCTGCTTGATCTGAGCTTTTATGCCGTTTTTGTCAGCGATATTAAGGGCCGCCTCAAACAGTTTTCGTTCGTAAAGTGTCGTTCTGTCCATAAACAAGACGGCGGCACCCTGACCGAGCACGCAAACTTTTTTGTTATCCGGCATTCCTGCAATATCAGCCGCCGTTGTGGTTTCAACAGCAATGGAAAAATCAGGCTCTATACGGTATGCAGAAACCCTTGCGCCGCGCAGACCTATCTCCTCCTGAACGGAAAAACTGAACCACGCATCATACTTAAGGTCTGATTTTATCAGGTCTATTAAAACCGCGCACCCTATCCTGTCATCAAGCGCTTTCGATTTAATAAAGCCGTCACCGAACTCGGTGTATCTGCTGACAAAGGTGCCTATATCACCTAGGTTTACATAATTCAACGCGTCGGCCTTATTTTTTGCACCGATATCTATTGTAAGAGAGGTCTTATCAGGCATTTTTTTAGCATCGTCGCCCTTGAGCAAATGTATCGGTTTAACCTGAACGACGCCTGTGACAGTATTTATTTTCACTCTTTTTGCAACGATAGACTCAACATTGATGCCGCCGAGTGCATCGAAGTTCAGCGAGCCGTCTTCGTTGATGTTGGTGATGATA
>CAYYGY010000169.1:0-2317 GCA_964471735.1 uncultured Eubacteriales bacterium | reverse complement strand
CTAGCAATTCATTCATAGACATTCTCCACCTAATAACTTATTACTATAATTTTAACACAAAAACATCAATATTCAATAGTGTTATATATAAAAAATTTTGATAAAATTTATATAATTATCCTAATTGTAAGACGAAATATTTGACGGTATAATATGTTTGAGGTGTTATAATGGAAGTTAAAGTCGAAAAAGCCTATTCATTTGAATCTAAATTCAAAAAAGCAGAAACACTAGCTATCATTGTTGCAGCCGGCTCGTCATCGAGAATGAAAGGTATAAATAAGCTGTTTTATGATCTTGTCGGCATACCTGTTATAGCAAGAACTCTCCTCGCCTATCAGAGATGTGATTCGATAAGCGGAATAATTATAGCAACTAAACCAGAATACATTCCCGATATTCAAAGACTGTGCGACGAATTTGAGATTAACAAATTAAACGCCATCGTAGAAGGCGGTGCGACCCGCTCCGAGTCTGTCAGGAACGCTGTTTGTGCCGCGCATAAAGAATACAAATATTTTGCCATCGCTGACGGAGCAAGACCTCTGACTTCCAACGGTGAAATAGAGAGAACAATAGAAGAGGCAATGCGCTTCTCTGCCGCAGCATGTGCGGTTAAAGTCAGCGACACGATAAAGATGTGCGATAACTCGCAGTTTATACTGTCAACACCCGACAGAAGCAAGCTTTGGGCGGCGCAGACACCTCAGGTGTTCAACACTGAAATTTACAAAGCTGCGCTGGAAAGGTTTTTCGGCGAATACACTGATGACTGTGCTATGATAGAGGCTGCAGGTGTCAGGGTAAAACTTGTCGAAGGAAGCCACAGAAATATTAAGATCACAACACCGACCGATTTGATAATTGCAAAGGCGTTGCTTGAGGAGGATTTGATATGATAAGGATAGGACACGGTTACGATGTTCACCGTTTCACAGAAGGACGCAATTTATATATAGGCGGAGTAAAAATAGACTATGATTTTGGGCTGGAAGGTCACTCGGATGCAGATGTGCTTATTCACGCGATATGCGATGCTCTGCTTGGTGCCGCCGCTCTCGGTGACATCGGCAGGCATTTTCCTGATTCTGATGAAAGATTCAAAGGTATCGACAGCAAACTGCTTTTAAAGGAAGTCGTAACACTGATAAATAGCGAGGGCTACAGCGTTGAAAACATCGACTCGACTGTTGTCGCCCAAAAGCCCAAACTGGCAAATTACATCAGCGATATGGAAAAATGTATTGCATCGATACTCTGTGTTGATAAAAGCTGTGTAAATATTAAAGCCACAACTGAGGAAAAGCTTGGCTTTACAGGCCGGCTTGAGGGAATATCCGCGCACTGCGTTTGCCTGATTAAAAAATAAATCCAACTGTCATACTGTTGCCCGTTTGCATAAAATGTAGTGATGCACACGGGCAATTTATATTCGGAGGCGCGGCTAAAATGGGTACTAACCTTATAATGGTATCCTCAATAACCTATGCAATCAAAGGTCGCGACCTGTTAAGGAATCACGGATACAAGGCCTATATAGAAAAAACACCCGGAAAGCTCGATACACATGGATGCGGATACAGTATAGTCGTCTACACCGACCCGAATGCAGTTCTTGACATTCTAAACCAAGCCGGTATCAAGGTCACTGGTACGGCTGTTCGGGAGCAGATTTAAGGAGCAGTATCATGATATACTTTGACAATGCGGCAACAACTTTTCCTAAGCCAAAGCAAGTAATCAATGCGGTTAATTCCGCATTGACAACATATTCAGCCAATCCGGGCCGAAGCGGTCACAGGCTTTCACAATCGGCGGCTGAAAAAATTTACGAAACACGAAGCAAGATAGCAGGGGTCTTCGGCACTGAAAACGCTGAGAAAGTTATATTTACCCCAAACTGCACCGCATCGCTAAACATGGCAATAAAAGGCATGTTAAGGTCCGGCGACAGAGTTTTAGTGTCATCACTTGAGCACAACGCAGTAATGAGACCGCTAAACAAGCTTAAAGATCGCGGCATAGAAACCGACATATTTGAAGTTGTCATCGGTGACGGCAACGCAACATTCAAATCTTTTCTTGACAATCTGACACCGTTTACAAAAATGGTTGTATGCACTCACGCTTCAAATGTGATAGGCTGTATCCAACCAATAGAGCAGATAGGGCGACTTTGTCGGGAAGAGGGCATAATCTTTGTACTTGACGCGGCGCAAAGCGCAGGCGTACTTGACATTGATGTAAACGACCTGTGTATTGATTTTTTGTGCGTTGCGCCTCATAAGGGACTATATGCGCCGATGGGCACCGGAAT
>CAYYGY010000168.1:0-2337 GCA_964471735.1 uncultured Eubacteriales bacterium | reverse complement strand
TTTTAATGGGAGTGAAACCGATGCCTGATTACAGTTATCTCTGTATGGGATGTATGGGTGATAAGGGTGAAAACGCCGTCTGTCATAAGTGCGGATTCAGCGAAAGCGACATTCAGCCTATGTCCAACCTGCCGATAAGATACTTGCTTGACGGAAGGTATCTGATTGGTAAGTCAATAGAATCAAACAGCGAGAGCATTACATATCTTGCCTGGGATACCGAAGAAAACATTGCTGTCAGGGTGCACGAGTATATACCTGAAAATTTCTGTGACCGTGCTTCTGATATGCATACTGTGAATGTTTTTTCCGGAAAAGAGTATGAATACAACAAATACATCGGTCAGTTTCTTGATATAGCGAGAGCGCTTGCGAAGGTAAGTGACTTGCCTTCGGTATTTACCGTTACCGATATTTTTGAGGCTAACAACACCGCTTACTATGTAACCGACCACGTTAAGACCATAACTATGCGCGAGTTTCTGATTCGTAACGGTGGTACGTTGACTTGGAATCAGATCAGACCGTTGCTTATGCCTGTTCTTACGACGCTGTCAGGACTTCACGAAGAGGGAGTTATACACAGAGGCATCTCGCCTGAAACATTGATTGTCGGTGTTGACGGAAAGATAAGGATAAGCGGCTTTTGTGTTGCGGATGTGCGCACATCACGCAGTGATATTAATTCTCAGCTTTTCCCTGGCTTTGCCGCTATTGAGCAGTACGGACTTGAAAGTTCTCAAGGTACGTGGACGGATGTATATGGTCTCAGTGCTACGCTGTACAGGATATTGGTCGGCTCGCCGCCTGCTGACGCGACTGAGCGTGTGACAAATGACAGGGTCGTAATTCCGGCTGACATCGCTAAACAAATACCGCGTAATGTTCTGACCTCGCTTGCTGACGGCCTTGCAATACTCGCTGATGACCGTACAAAAACGATAGAAGAGCTTAAAAACAGCTTGATACCTGTTTCCACAACTAAAAACGTTGCTGCAAAGAAGTCTGCAAACAGCAAGAAAACAGCAATAATTGCCGCATCTGTAACGCTTGTGATACTGGCTGTCGTTGTTTTCTGTATATATTATTGGGTTATAGCGCCAATGTTTAAGGAGCCTTCAGGTGCGTCTGATGCTTCAGCACCTAGCTCTACGGTGGCGGCTCTGGTTCCCGATCCTGATAATCCCGATGCAACATATGAGGTATATGACCTCATCGGAATGTCTTATGCGGATGCAGTTAACAAATGCGGTGCTGTATTTGAACTTAAAGTCGTCGAATGTGCGATAAGTAACTATGACTACGGACAGATATACTATCAGTCCATAGATAAGGGTGAGAAAAAGACTGAGGGAACGATTATCGAAGTCAAAGTCAGCATTGGCAACGGAACTTTGACCATACCCAGAAATTTGACCGGCAAAACCGTTGATGAGGCAAAACTGGCGTTGCTTGAAAGCGGGTTTAGAAACGAATATATCTACATTGAAGAAATGGTCAGCGAAACTGTTGAATCCGGCCTTGTTGTTGAGGTAGATCCCACAAGCGGCGAAAAGGTCTCGATGTTTACGGGAGTAACGATTTACGTAAGTGTAGGCAGTGAAAACGCTTCAAGTGCCGCCTCTTCCGGCACAGCCGGATCGAGTACCGCTACTTCGAGTGTTGCTTCAAGTGCCGCTTCGTCGAGTGCATCTTCAAAACCGACCTCTTCAGGTGCTGCTTCAAGTTTGGCCTCATCAAACGCATCTTTGTCAGAAACATCTTCTGATGCGTCTTCCGGAGAAACAGGTCAGGATTAATTAGATATAAAAACACGTCACTGTGAGTGCAGTGACGTGTTTTTATATCTAATCTTTGTATATGTAAGCCGTTAATTTAAGTCGCAAACATACCGTTAAGCATTCTCAATAATGCCTTTGAAAATGTCATTTCTTCAACATCTTCAGATGCTTTAATATCAACCTTGGCCACTGTTTCGCCGTCGAGCAGAACCTCTGCTCTGCCTATTACATCACCTTTTTTAATTGGAGCCTCGACACTTTCCGGCATATTGATATTCACCTGTATTTGATCTGCTTTTGACTTTTCTGTAAGAACTTTTACTCTGTCTTGTGTGCTTAGACCGACATTAAGCTTAGTTCCGCCGTTAACTGTCAAACTGTCATATTGGCTGATATCAATAGGCACCTCAGCGGTCATGTAGTTTGCAAAACCATAGTTTAGCAACGCTTTGGCTGATGAAAATCGGTCATTGCTTGACGAACAACCCATAACCACCGCAATCAGCTCAAGAGAGTCCCTTTTAGCAGTTGCCGACAAACAGCAGCCGGCTTGGTC
>CAYYGY010000167.1:0-2337 GCA_964471735.1 uncultured Eubacteriales bacterium | reverse complement strand
CAGTATTTCCTGCGTTGTCATTAACTCTTCCTCCCGATGAACTTGGTGCCGACGGGCATGCCGCCGACGATGTCGTAGAGTATAGAGGGATCGGTTCCGTTAGCGATGACCATGTCACAGCCGGCCTGCATTGCGATCTTCGCGGCCTCGATCTTGGTCGCCATGCCTCCCGTACCGACCTTGGTGCCGCTGCCGCCTGCGAGCGCCTCGATATCGGGGGTGATCTCATCAACTACGGGGATAAGCTGCGCGGTTGCATCAAGTCGGGGGTCGGCGGTGAAGACGCCGTCGATGTCGGACAGCAAAACGAGCAGATCGGCGTTGACACTTTCTGCAACGATGGCGGCGAGAGTGTCGTTGTCGCCGATGACCAGCTCCTTGGTTGTAACGGTGTCGTTTTCGTTGATTATCGGAATGACGTTCAGCTCAAGCAGCTTTTGAAGGGTGTTGTTGAAGTTTGCGTGCTGATTTTCGTCGGTCAGGTTGCCTGCGGTCAGCAGCATCTGCGCGACGGTGTGGTTGTGCTCACCGAAAAGACGGTCGTATGTATACATCAGCTCGCACTGACCGACCGCAGCGGCGGCCTGCTTCAATGCCAGCTCGGTGGGTCGCTCCTTAAGCCCAAGCTTGCCCATGCCCATACCGACGGCTCCCGAGGACACGACGATTACCTCAAGTCCCGAGTTTTTGATGTCGCTGAGGACCTTGCAAAAGCTTTCGATATGACGGATGTTGAGGTGGCCGGTCGAGTAGGCCAGAGTAGATGTGCCGATCTTAATTACGATTCTCATAACAAACTCCTTAATAGGACTTTAGCAATTTAATACATTATAACTATTGCCGCGCCATAAGTCAATAAAAAATGCGCACCCCCTTAAATCAAAAGAGGGTGCGCGGATATCAGACCCCGTCGCAGAAAACCGAAACTGTATGGTTTTTCGTCTTTGCTTTGTTTACTGTGACCTCAAAAACATCGTCGTCGGTTGCATAACTGATAGTTTGAGTTACCGACAGTTGACCGCCTGAGTTTTCTACATCTAAACGGATTTGAACATTGTGCCAATTGTTTGTGTTTATAAAGCCAAATTCTATTTTGTTTTGTTCGGGCAACTGAACTGTGCCGCGCACTTCGCCATAGTCTATATCAATTTTGAATCCGTTTCCGAAGTTTTCGCTGTTTAACTCTCCAAAAACTGTATACTTATCTGCCTGCAACAACTCTCCGTTTGAAAACACCGTCAGATACGCAACCCCCGATTGAGTATGCCGCTTGATATACCCAACTCCATCTAAACAAAAAAATGACGCGACCAATACGCTTACAACTGTTATCACGATGCAAAGATTCAACCATTTGCTTTTTCTTTTCGTTTCTTCGATCGAGCCGCCCAAAATTTCATCTTTGTCAATTTCAAGACTGCCGCACAGCTTTCTTATTGTTTCAATATCAGGAAGGGTTTTGCCTGTTTCCCATTTTGAAACAGCTTGTTTGCTGACGAAGACTTTTTTGCCAAGCTCCTCTTGGGTCAGATTTTTAGCAATTCTGTGTTTGCGTATGATGTCACCTATCTTTTCCATAACATCACCTCCGAGATGAGCTTATTTTAACATAGCACGGGTTGAATAACAAGGAACACATGTATTTTATCGGTCACCTGATGGTTGACAAGAAGAAACGGCAGGCTTCTGTCGAAGCCTGCCGCGCGGAGTGTATTGTTTGATATTAGTCCTTCTTGTAACCGATGTTCTTAACCTTGTTGGGATCGAAGGTCAAGTTGCAGATAGAAGCAACCAAACCGTAGATACCGCAGGTGATTGCTGACAAGAAGATGTAAGCACCTGTTCTTGAGGTGTAGCCGTCTGGCTTAAGGCCGGTGTGGTTGATGATCAGACTGCCGATCCAACCCAAGAAGAATGTAAGTAAGAAGCGCACTAAGTTGTTATTGTTCATTGATGAAACTCCTTTCGATTTGTGCTAATGCAATTTAACCACATTTTTCGATATTTGTCAAGCAAATTTGGCATTTTTCAACAAAATAATTAATTTTATAGAAATATAAACGTTTCTGTTATATGGATATGCGATGTGGGTGTTGTGCAGAACATGGAAAGTGAAGCTATCCACCCTTCAAATTTATTATACTTTCTACAAACTAAAAAAGCAAGGCAAAGCCTTGCAAAACACTTCTTCACTATTCACTATAACTTATTACTTGCCAAAATCGACAGTAGAGAATAGTGAAAAGTGAAGAGTGAAGAGGTAAAAAGTAAAATCGACAAACCTCGGTCGAGATTTGTCGATTTTGGTGGGGGATGGTGGATTCGATTTGCATTTTT
>CAYYGY010000166.1:0-2338 GCA_964471735.1 uncultured Eubacteriales bacterium | reverse complement strand
TTCGGGGCAATGCTATATGAGCGCTGTCATCGGCAGAAGAAGCGGTAACAGAGGTCGGTGCGCACAGCCCTGCCGACTGGCTTTTGCTGACGGAAAGTATCCGCTCAGTTTAAAGGATATGTCGCTTATTGATTATGTGGACGAGCTTGAAAAAATGGGAGTTTCATCGCTCAAAATAGAGGGGCGAATGAAACGGCCGGAGTACGTTGCGGCCGCCGTCAGCGCGTTCAGGAACCGAATCGACCTCGGCAGCCTGAGCGAGCCGCAGCGAGAGATGTTGAGCGACATTTTCAGCCGCTCGGGACATACAGACGGCTATTACAAGGCCTCGCTCGGCGCCGATATGTTCGGCCGCCGCACGGATACGGACATTGCTTCGTCTTCCGAAACGGTTAAGCGGGTGCATGAACTTTACCGCAACGAAAGGCAGAACATAGAGGTCGGTATAAGGCTCTGCGTCCAAAAAGATATACCTTCTTCGCTTGAGATAACCGATAAAGAGGGCCATCGTTTTATTGCCGTCGGTCAGACCGCACAGCCTGCGCTGAACCGACCGCTCGACTTTGACAGCGCAGAAAAGCTTTGCGGAAAACTGGGCGGCACACCCTTCGTGCTTACAGATTTTCACGCCGAGATAGGCGAGAAGCTTATGCTGCCTGCAAGTGCTGTTAACGAGTTAAGACGCAAGGCGGTCGACGGCCTGATGTCACAGCGGGGTGCGTCAGAAAAGCGTTTTACCCCCGCCCGGCGGAACAAGATACCGGCAAAAAAGCAGGGCACAACAAAAATATACGCGCGCTTTTCAAGTGCTTCACAGGTGCCCAAGAGCGGCCTTGAGCAGCTCGACAGGATATACCTGCCGATAGGAGAAAAAATCGAAGACACTGGGGTTGAAGTCGGAATCGAACTGCCGAGAGCCTTTTTTTGCGGTGAAAAGGCTGTAAAAAAACAGCTTGAGCAGTTGCCCGACAGCGTAGAATGGGCGCTTTGCAACAATCTTGCCGCTGTTGAGCTTGCCAAAAAGTACGGTCTAAAGGTTCACGCAGGGTTTGGCATGAATATTTTTAACGCTTGTTCGTTCGATGTCGCTTCAAAGGTTGCCGATGACGTAACATTGTCGTTTGAACTTTCGTTGTCGCAAGCGAAAAGCATAGGTGCAGGCGGATATATCGCATACGGCAGAGCGCCGCTTATGCTTACACGCAACTGCCCTTTAGAGGGCAAGCGAAATTGTGCCGTTTGCCCGCGCGAGCTTGTAGACCGCAAGGGCGCGCATTTTCCCGTGTCGTGCCGCCGCGAGTACAGCGAAATATATAATTGTGTGCCGACTATGCTTTCGTTTGAAAAGGACAGGCTTGATAATTTTGAATTTATAGAACTGGTGTTTACAGATGAAACACCGAAACGATGTTCAGAGATAATTTCAGCGTATGCCCAACGAAAGCAGCCGCAGGGTGAATTTACTCACTCACTGGGTTACAGAGGCGTTTTATAATTTAAGGAGGAAAAGATTTGATACTGGCATCACAGTCACCGCGCAGAGCGGAAATACTGTCAATGTTGGGGTATGAGTTTGAGGTGCTGGCCGCAGATTGCGACGAACACACAGGCAGTATCCCCGCAATAGAGGCCGTCAGGGTATTGGCAGAGCGCAAGGCTCAGGCCGTCGCAAGGCTGAAGCCCGACCAAACGGTGATAGGCTCAGACACGCTCGTTACACTCGACGGCTCGCTTATAGGCAAGCCGAAGGACGCTCTTGATGCAAAGCGAATGCTCAGGCTTCTTTCGGGGCGCACCCACACTGTTTATACAGGTGTAGCAATAGTAAGCCAAGGAAAAACCGAAAGCTTTGTTTCAGGCGCAGAGGTGGAGTTTTATCCTCTCAGCGACGATGATATAGACAGATATGTTGCAACTGCCGAGCCGCTCGACAAAGCAGGTGCATACGGTATTCAGGGCAGAGGTGCCGTTTTGGTAAAGGGAATAAAGGGCGACTATCTTACCATTGTAGGCCTGCCTGCGGCAGAGCTGTCGCGCAGATTAAAAAAATATCAAATTTATCCGCAAAACTAAGCAAAAACTGTTGTCTATCAGCGAAATTAAGGTTATACTATATTAGATATGCCGTCGTGCTAAAAATAAAAGAATTTCGTTAGGGGAATGAAAATAAATGTTTACAAGAGATATCGGTATTGACCTCGGCACAGCAAACACCCTCGTTTGTATAAAGGGCAAGGGAATAATAATGCGTGAGCCGTCAGTTGTTGCGGTAGATGTGCGCAATCAGGCGGTAAGGGCTGTCGGCACCGAGGCAAAGGAAATGATAGGACGTACACCC
>CAYYGY010000165.1:0-2346 GCA_964471735.1 uncultured Eubacteriales bacterium | reverse complement strand
TCTCCTTTTTTTGTAAAATATTTCTCATATTGAGTATAACTCGCTTTTTGTATTTTGTCAATATTTTTTCACCAAAATAAAATGCTATACATATTATAAAGCGAGCGGTTAAAAAAATTTTAGGAGGAATATTATGAGAAACAACAATTGCAATTGTGAAGATAACTGCTGTCCCCGCGTTGATGACGATATATGCTGTATAGACACCAACCGCATATACGACTCAAGCAGAAGCCAGGATTGTCTTGAAAATATCCGTCTTTTGTTCACCGATGTAAACCAGGCAATAATAGAGGGCTGTACCAACATCAGAATAAAGGATATCCGTGTTCTTTGGGCACAGATTGAAACTGATGAGCTCCCCTTCAACAACGGTTATTTTCAGGTAAATATACGCTATTATTTTTATGTTACCCTTGGATGCTGCACCGATAATGTGCCTCAAGAGGCTCAGGGACTTGCTGTTTATGACAAATCCACTATTCTTTACGGCGGAGAAGGCAATGTAAGCATCTTCCGTTCCGACAGATTCAGCGGCGGATGCACAGTCCCCAACCTTAGCAACATAAGCGCCGGCACAAATCAGCCGCGCGTAATAGTAGAGGTTGCAGAACCCGTGCCTTTGGCGGTCAACGTAGTTGAGACCTGCAACTGTTCTGCCCTTCCCAACGAAGCCGTACCCGAACAGATAGCCGCATTCTTTAACGGCACTTTTGAAAGCTGTCAAAGCACTACCAAAAACGTCTTTGTTTCCATCGGTATTTTTGCACTTATACGCATAGAACGCCCCGCTCAGCTTATTATACCTGCGTGCGACTTTTGCATACCCGATGCAGACAAATCCCCCGTCTCCCTTACGGACCCCTGCTCGCTTTTCAGTTCGATTCCCTTCCCAGTCAATGAGTTTTACCCCACCACCTGCTCACAAAACAACAATAACTAAAATAAACACGGACGGTCAATATGGACCGTCCGTGTTTATTTTTCAGTCAAGATATACTATATCTCCTCCAAGATCGCAGGATTCCATTTCAGCCAAAGCAAGCTTAATTGTGTTCATCGAATCCTCGGGAGGATTGATCGTATTGGGTGTACCGTTCATTATCAAATTATAAAAATACTTAAATTCCCCATAATGTCCCGCACCTGCAAGCTTTATTTCAAGCTTTTCGCCTGTGCTACGTCTTACAGCACGGAAACCCTTATGATCAAGATATACAGTTCCGCCTTCAAAGTTTACCGCAAAGGTCATGTTAAAAGCAGGATCCGCGTTAAACCAGTCGTTCTGGGTGGTAACAGAATTGTTTTCTTCGTAAATATAGTTTGTTGTAACTATATCGTATCCGCTTCCGGGAACTGCGGTAACGCCTCTGGAACATACAGCTATGGGCATACCGAAGATATAATTTACCATGTCAACGTCGTGTATGTGCTGATCAAACAAAGCTCCGCCGCCCTTCATGCGGTCAAGATACCAATCAGATTCGGGCAATCCGCCTCCGCGGTAGAAACGCCCGCTGAGAGGTTTACCGAAAGTACCATTGTCAACGATTTCTTTAAGCGCCACATATTCGCCCCAGAATCTGAGACACTGACCTATCATAAGCTGAACGTTGTTTTCCTTTGCAGTTTCTATCATAATTCTGCACTGTTCAAGGGACAAAGCCATAGGCTTTTCGCAAAGACAGTGAACTCCCTTACGCAAAACCTTGCAGGCAACATTGAAGTGCTCATAAGTTGGAACAACTACGTTTACAACGTCAAGTTGTTCCTTTTCGAGCATCTCGTCAACCTTTGTGTAGATATGATAGTCGCTAAAGTTATAGTCTCCTCCATCAACACCTGCAAGATTGAGTGTGGATTCACAAGACTTAAAAACATCGGGGTTGATATCACAAAGCGCAACAAGCTTTATATTCATGCCCTCTTTCATCAGCCTTACAATCTGGCTGAGGTGTCCGCGGCCCATGCTTCCAAGACCGATAATACCTATTTTCAACATAACCAAAACCTTGTTTTTACATTAAGTAAAAACTTTCTTTCATATTTTATTGTTTGCTATTTCATCTAAAAAAGTGACAACTTTAAGGTAAACTTTGTCCGAGATCTCGTCTATAGACAAAAGCGAGCCGTCTTTTGTACATTCTATAGCTGTCCACCCAAGATGCTCTGCCGCAAAGTGTGCCGCCTTGTAGGCCTTTTTTAAATGCTCTGCATTTTCATGTATATCAATATCTCTGCCTGTAGACTCACTGCGCGATTTTATAAGTCCAAGGCTTATTTCTACAGGCACCGATAGCAATATAGTCATATCGGGGGCCGGGATAGCCAGCTTATTAAATTCAA
>CAYYGY010000164.1:1896-2357 GCA_964471735.1 uncultured Eubacteriales bacterium | reverse complement strand
TGACCCTGCAGAGGCGAACCACCAGCCTGAACCCCTCCAACCTCCCGGGAATGTGGCCTCCCACGTTCCAGACCTGGTGCCTCTGCATGTGCCCCAGGGCTGCTTACCTCCCTGCCTTTCTCTGCAGCAAGGAGGGAGTGGAAGGGCTCTCTTTTCCTCCTAACCACAGAACTCCCCAGAAGCCCAGTTTAGTTTATGACCTGCCAGTACATCTTTTACAAGCCCCGTTTTTCCCCATGTCACTGACTCAGGAGACTAAGACTTGTATCCACCATAAAGTTGATATACACGATGTCAAAATATTTTCATTTGTTTAAGGATTTTATCCTACATAGTAAGACCTTGTAAAATCAAAAGTCATGTGTTATAATTTAACTACTAAAAAAAGGAGGGCCAAAGATATGTCATCGTTTATGATCCGCGTCGCCGGACTAAATGTCAGGGTCGATGCTGAATATTCA
>CAYYGY010000164.1:0-1886 GCA_964471735.1 uncultured Eubacteriales bacterium | reverse complement strand
GTTGACGATACCGATACCGCTGATATCAGTGCTGTTGCGACCGACGAGAAGATCGCCCTTGAACGTACACGCTCTGATGAATATGTCGAGCCGCATTTGGCGGAATCATTATGTGTCTATCGCGATATAGCTGAGCAGCTTCCTAAGCTTGACCGAGTGGTTTTTCACGGTGCAGCCATTTCCTATAAGGGTAAGGCTTATCTGTTTTCTGCGCCGAGCGGAACGGGCAAGACTACGCATATTGACCTTTGGCGTAAATATATCGGAGAAGCTGTCGGTATCGTAAACGGGGACAAGCCGATTCTTTGGGTCCATGACTCTGCAGTTGAAGTGTGCGGAACTCCATGGGCAGGAAAAGAGGGTTGGCAGAATAATTGCTGTATGCAACTGGCAGCGGTATGCTTTATCGGTCGCGGTGCCGATAATTCTTGTGTCTCGGTGCCTGCATCCGACTGCTTAGTAGACCTGCTTAAGCAGACTTATATGCCTTCTGACCCTGAACAAGCGGTAAAAACCCTTGATATAATTGATAAGATCGTAAAAACTGTCCCGTTTCACAGGCTTAGCTGTGATATTTCGGAGGATGCAGTGAAGTCATCATTTGAAAAATTAACGGGCGAAAAATATCATGATTAAAGTCGGTTGTCCGGCTTTTTTCTTATTTTATCATGTTGTTACAAAAACGGACATAGTTTTGTATAGAGGTGAAATTTATGGAAATTACTCTTTACATCGTCTGCGGCGTAGCACTTTTGCTGAGTTTGATATTTTCTGCGCGTTCAGGAAAGGTACTTAAAAACCTTGCTGTATCATCTGTGCTTGGATTCGGAGTTTTGTTGCTATTCGTATTCTTTGGGGAAAATATTGGTTTAGAGGTCGATCTGAACTTCGTAACGGCATTGCTAAGCATTACCGGCGGCGTGCCCGGTGCAGTGTTTGCGGCAGTAGTCAGAACGTTTGTCTGAGTTGCAGTTTGCTGATAAGTTTGACATCTGAGGACAACTATTGTATAATATTACGGATATCTAACGAGGTGATAACATGAAGAAGTTAAAAAGGCTTATGCCTGTAATTCTGCTTATCATATACGATTGCTTGTGTGTTGCTTTTTCTCTTACTGTATCAGCTGTTGCAAACCTTGCTTTTTTTCCGGGTTCAATGGCAAACTTCTTGACGTACGGTTGGTTCTATTATCCGGCCTTGCTTGTGATCTTTGTACTTATAAGTGCGGTCTTTCAACGCTATTCGGGTATACTGAGGCATTTTGAGTTAAGTGATGTTGCATATCAGTTCCTTGCCGTTATATGCTCGTATTCATTGTTTTTTATTGTGGACAGACTGCGCAATTACTGGGCACTCTTTGGCTTCCATTTTCAGATCGAAAAGGTATTCATTTTTGTTCTTGCAGGTATTATAACCCTTTTCCTGACCTTAATAGGTCGTTCGGCCTTCAAGATAATGCAGACCGTTCAGGCTAAGGTCGTTTCTGCGCGTTCGGACAGTCAGCGCGTTCTTATCTTTGGAGCAGGTGAGGCGGGCGTTTTCTTTAAGCGCAAGCAGGACAACCACCCTGAAGACAGGCTGAAGCCGGTCGTCTTTATTGATGATAATGACCAGCTTACAGGCCGACGTCTGTCGGGTGTTCGTGTCTACGGTACCCGTGAAAAGATGGCGGAGGCTATTGATAAGTATAATATTGACGTTGTTGTAGTTGCTATACCTACTGCAACGCGCGAGCTTTTGAAATTTGCGCTTGACGTATGTAAAGAAAAGCACTGTAAGATACAGCGCTTCGGCAAGCTCGATGATGTCGACCTGAACAAAGCGGTCTTGACTAACGTAAATTACGAGGAATTGCTGCATCGTGTCGGCGTTTCACTTGATAT
>CAYYGY010000163.1:0-2389 GCA_964471735.1 uncultured Eubacteriales bacterium | reverse complement strand
CTCGCCGTAGGCGAATAGAGTTGCGTGATACTCCGTTAAGAGTATCACGCTAACGGCTGTGCTCATTTTGGCAAAGCCTAAGGTAAAGGCGGTAATTAATAAAGGTGCGAGTGGGTCTGTAAGCCGAGTTCTGTCTTGGACAACTATCTATCTCGACGGCGCATTACTGCGACGCTCAAGCCACCTGTCAAAAGCACATCGGGCCAATGTATCGCTTTTTGTCGGTGTTGCACCGGATAGAGTTTACAGGATCATAATGTCTCCAAAATGACCGGTGAGCTCTTACCTCGCCTTTCCACCCTTACCGGAAAAACCGGCGGTATATCTCTGTTGCACTTTTCCTGAGGTCACCCTCGGCGGCGGTTAGCCGTTATCCTGCCCTGCGGTGCTCGGACTTTCCTCATGCTGATTAGCACGCAGCTGTCCGGCCCACTCGCCAGAACATTTTACAATATCAAGGCCGACTTTGTCAAGTCAGTTGACTTCTGCTGACCTTTTTTGGCGAATGTCATTACCCTTAAACTCAAATCTCTTAAAATTGCCCAATATCCGTGACATAACTCTTTCGCCGTACGCCTTGGTTATCTCGTCGGGTTTAAGATTAGTGCTTATTATGGTGGGCAAACCGTTCATTATCCTGCTGTTTATAATGTTGTGAACTGCAGAAACCGTGAACGCAGTCTGAAATTCTGCGCCTAGGTCATCAATTATCAGCAGGTCACAGCCGCAAAGCAATTCCATCGTGTCGCCGTCAGCGCGGCCGAAATGCTCTTTTTCAAGCCGCTCAAGGAAGTTTTGTGCCGATGAATACATTACCCCAAAGCCTCGGCCCAGCACCTCGTTTACTATTGCAAGCGAGAGATGTGTCTTGCCAAGTCCGGTTTTGCCGTGAAAAAGTAGGCTGGTTGAATCTGTCTTGAAATTTTCTGCATAACCCTTGCAAAAATCATAGATGTCTTTCATCTTTGCCTTGTTCTCACCTGAGTAGTAATCAAGGTCAAAAAGCTCAAAAGTGGACTTGTCAAGCGGCATATACCTGTTTAACTTTTCGTATTCAAAACGGCGCGCAAGCTCCTTAGCGCATGAGCAAATGTAACCGTCGCAGTATCCCGTGTCTTCACAGCGCGTGCAGGTGTATGCGGGAAGAAAATCCGTCTGCGTGAAGCCGCACTGCTTAATCAGTGCGTCGCGCTGACTTTCAAGCGAGGTGTAAACCTCTTTTAACTCAAGCAGCCTGTCCGTGCCGTTGAGAGCGGCTGCCGCCCTTACTGCGGCCAAGCCTACACGGGATATCTGTCCTTCCAGCTCGGTCAATGCGGGCACAGCCGAATATATCTCGTCCTTTTTTCTTTCTGCACGCCGCTCAGCCTCATTCCTGCGTTGCTTTACTGTATCAAGAGCGCTTTCATATGCTTCTTTTGAAAATCCCATATGTTTATCTCCTTAGAGGTTTAGAATTGGCTCAAATCAAATGAGGGTGAATCGTCCTGTTGCTCAGCCTTGCGTTTGGTCGACGTTTTTTCAATGTCTGAGGGCGACTTGACCCCTGCTTGATGCCAGTTTTTTAAAACTTTATCAATATACGCAACGCTGAATTTTCCAATGCTGTCAACGCACTGGTCATATGCCAAGCGCAATATGTTTTCTTTGAATCCCCATTCGCTTACCCAGCGTACGGAGGCTTCGCTTTCTTTTGCGGTGGCGCGCCTGTCGTCAATGCCCATCGCGCGCCTGATGATAGTCCAACAGCTTTTTCTGACTATTGCCTTTTGCATCTCCTTTTCCGCCAGCGAAACGGTGTCTACACTGCGGTTTACCCAGTCAACGGCAGTTGATTCAAGAAAAGAGGCGGTCGTGCGGTTTTCGGAAACAGCAAATTCTATCAGCATCATCACAACCGCAGGCGACATACCAAGATCGTCCATTATGTACACAATTGCACGCTTTTCTGTTTCCTTAAGCGGTCTGCAGAATTTCATCTCGGCCTGACGCAGAACAAGGGTTATTTCCTTGCTTTCGTCGGCGCGCCTTGCTATTTCTGCGCGTGAAGGCTGGTGAACGCGTGCAACCGCTTTTACGGCAGGTACCGATTCTGCCTGCGGCTCAACAGCAACGGGGCCTTCGGTAAGAACGCCTGCGTTTTTCCAGTAAAGCACAGCCTCGTTAAGCTCTGCCTGCTTTAGGCCTAACGCCTTGCAGATATTGTCGTCAGAAACCTCGGTGCCGTTTGCCATAAGGTATATTATCAGTTTAAGTGCATGGTGCGGTGCCAATTTCAGATGGCTGTCTGCAACAGATTTAGGTAACGCAACGGCGCCAGCAAAGGCGGCGGGGTTTATAAAAAGCTTCATTTTTCCAAAATCGCGCTCTAATTGTAGACCAAGTCGGA
>CAYYGY010000162.1:0-2442 GCA_964471735.1 uncultured Eubacteriales bacterium | reverse complement strand
TTCGATCTCATCAGTGACGGTTTCGCCACCGGCCTTGACCGTTATCTGCTCACTGCCGTTTTGCGTCACAGCAACGGCTTTGTCAGAGCAGACCGTACTGCCGCCTGCTGCGGGCGCGATAAAAACTTTCTCAAACGCAACATCTTCGTCACCGCAAATATTTGTAAACCTAAGCCTTGCTTTACACCCGCCGAAAGCAACCTTAGTGATGTATCTTAGTGTGATATCCTTTGCGTATGCCTCAGGCATATTTGCGGAGCAAGAGGGTGCTTCGCCCATTACGGTTATCCATTTACTCACTTTGATAGTCCTTTCTCGGAAATTATGATATCCATTATCTCTGCGGCGTCTGCGCACAATTCTGCGCAGGGCCTTTTTTTGTAATATGCTTCTGTCCGCTCGTCCGGTATATGTGATTTAACGCGCGTCTCGGCACCCAGCAGCTCGCGGCAAACGATAGAACCGTTTTTCTCCTTGAACATAGACGCCATTCTTTGAATAAGCGCATAGTGCTCGGCCTTGGCAGAACGCTCGCTCATATCCGAGTATCCGTAAAGAATGCCCGCCACCATGAACATACCGCTTACAGCGCCGCAAACCTCGCGCAACCTGCCCATACCGCCGCCAAATGACGACGCTATGGTAAGCGCGGTCTTTTCGTCAAGACCCGTAATATCCGAAAATGCAAGCAGAACCGCCTGACAGCAGTTGTATCCGTTGCAAAACAGCCGTTTCGCCTCATTAGAATGTTCCGTCATTTTACCGCTTCCTCAATCGCATCGCTGAGTTCGTCCAGCCAGTCGCCCTCAAACAGTTCAACAAGACCGCTGTCGCTGACCTTTGCAAGTTCGGGGTCGATAGGCAGTCTGGCAATGTTCTTTATGTCATGCTTGGCGGCGATCTCTTCAAGATGGCTTTCGCCGTATATCGAGTGGCGCTTGCCGCAATCAGGACATTTAAAGTATGACATATTCTCAACTAAACCGAGCACGGGAATGTTCATAAGCTTTGCCATATTAACAGCCTTTTCCACTATCATTGAAACAAGCTCCTGCGGAGATGTTACAACAATGATACCCTTTATCGGGATAGACTGAAAAACAGTCAGCGGAACATCGCCTGTTCCGGGAGGCATATCAACAAACATAAAGTCAACATCGTTCCAGATAACGTCGGTCCAGAACTGCTTTACAGTGCCGGCAATGACGGGACCTCTCCAAACAACGGGGTCGGTCTCGTTTTCAAGCAAGAGATTGACCGACATAACCTGAATCCCCTTTTTGGTTTTGGCGGGGATAATGCCTATCTCACTGCCCTGTGCCCGCTTCTTGATTCCAAAGGCCTTAGGGATAGACGGACCGGTGATGTCAGCATCAAGAACAGCGGTGCCGAATCCTTTGCGCTGTGCCAGAACGGCCAGCATAGAGGTGACCATAGATTTTCCTACACCGCCCTTACCGCTGACAACGGCAATGACATTTTTAATTGATGACATTTGGTGTGGCGCTTCGATAAAACTTTGCTGTGTGCGTTCACCGCAGTTAGCACTGCAGGTTTCGCAGTTGTGAGTACATTCGCTCATAATTTACATCCCCTTGAGTCTTTTGCTACACTATTTTACCACCTTGTTAAATCGTTTTCAATAGCAAAATTTTTAAATATGCCGTACTTGCATAAGCAGCAGTACGGTGTTATAATAATACGAGTGCCAATAAGCACCAGTTTAAATAAAGAAGTGAGCTTAATATGACAAAGATCGATATTTTTTCAGGCTTTCTGGGTGCCGGTAAAACCACCCTTATAAAAAAACTGATAAAGGAAGCCTATGCGGGTGAAAAGCTTGTGCTTATAGAAAACGAGTTCGGCGAGATCGGTATCGACGGCGGCTTTTTGCAGGATGCAGGTATATCTGTAACCGAGATGAATTCGGGTTGTATCTGCTGCAGTCTGGTCGGCGATTTCGGCCAAGCGCTGAAAAAAGTGCTTGAGCAGTATGCGCCCGACCGTATACTGATCGAGCCGTCGGGCGTAGGCAAACTCAGCGACGTTATACGCGCCGTCGAGGGCATCGCTGACGACAGCGTCGTGCTTAACAGCTTTACTACGGTAGTCGATGCAAACAAGTGCAAAATGTATATGAAAAATTTCGGCGAGTTTTTCAACAATCAGGTTGAATATGCAAACTCTGTTATTATGAGCCATACCGACAACATCAGCGACGAAAAGCTGGAAACTGCTGTTGAGCTTGTCAGACAGCATAACCATGATGCGACCATAGTGACCACCCCTTGGGACAAGCTTGACGGCAAAAATATACTTGAGGCTATGGAAAAGAAAACCACGCTGGGTACAGAACTTGAGAAGTTAGCAGACAGCGAGGTCTGCCCCACCTGCGGACATCACCATCACCATGAGCATGAGCACGGTGAGTGTTGCCATCAC
>CAYYGY010000161.1:0-2447 GCA_964471735.1 uncultured Eubacteriales bacterium | reverse complement strand
GACGAAAGTTATCACGGTATCACTTATACAGAGCGTTTCGGACTGGAGGGTGCATACATCACTAAGGCCACCGCTCAGTTGATGCGCGACCTTGGCTCTATTCAGGCACCTCAGAATGCATTTTTGCTGAATCTGGGCCTTGAAAGCTTGCACGTTCGTATGAAGCGCCACTGTGAAAACGGCCTTGCCGTTGCAAAATATTTGCAGTCTGACGATAGGATCGCTTGGGTGACCTATCCCGGACTTGAGGGCGATAAGTATTACGAGCTGGCGCAGAAATATCTTCCTAACGGAAGCTGCGGCGTAGTAAGCTTCGGCGTTAAGGGAGGCAGAGCGGCTGCAGAGCGCTTTATGAAAAACTTAAAGCTCGCCGCTATCGAAACCCACGTTGCCGACGCGCGCACCTGCTGTCTGCATCCGGCAAGCGCCACTCACCGCCAGATGAACGACGAAGAACTGCTCGCCGCCGGAATCTCTCCCGACCTTGTACGTTTCTCATGCGGAATCGAGAATGCCGAGGATCTGATAGCGGATATAAAGCAAGCGCTTGATAATGTATAATAAAAAAGGAACGGTATTTACTAATGCCTATTAAAATTCCAAATGACTTACCTGCAGTAAAAACGCTAAACGACGAAAATATTTTCGTTATGACCGAAAAGCGCGCAATAACGCAGGATATCCGTCCTCTGAAAATTTTACTGCTCAACCTTATGCCCAAAAAGATCGAAACTGAAACCCAGTTATCAAGATTGCTCGGCAATTCGCCCCTGCAGGTGGACTTGGAGCTTATCCATACAAAAAGCCATCAGTCAAAAAACACCTCTGCAGAGCATCTTTTCACGTTTTATAAGACCTTTGACGATGTCAAAGATCAGACCTTTGACGGTATGATAATTACCGGTGCACCTGTCGAGCATCTTGAATTTGAAGAGGTCGAGTACTGGGAAGAGCTGTGCGAAATTATGGAATGGACCAAGACCCATGTCCATTCCACATTCCATATTTGCTGGGGCGCTCAGGCAGGTCTTTATTATCACTACGGCATAAATAAGTATCCGCTTGAGAAAAAACTGTTCGGTATCTTTCCGCACAAGGTCGATTATAAAAAATCCATCCTTTTCAGGGGCTTTGACGATGTGTTCAACGTCCCTCAGTCAAGGCACACCACCGTTTTGCGTGAAGATATCGCAAAAGTGCGCGGGTTAAAAGTTCTTGCCTCGTCTGATGAGGCAGGCGTATACGCCGTTTCCACCAAAAACGGCAAGCAGATATTTATCACAGGCCACTCGGAGTATGACGCCGATACACTGGCAAACGAATACTTCCGCGACCTCGCTGAGGGCAAGCCGATCGAGGTGCCTAAAAATTATTTCCCGAATGATAACGTAAAAAAACCGCCCGTCGTAAGCTGGCGCTCGCACGCGAACTTGCTCTATTCAAACTGGTTAAACTACTTTGTATACCAGACAACACCTTACGACATAAAGGAAATAAAATAAAAAAGCGGTGTATCCCACTCGGGACACACCGCTTTTTTTTATTTAATAGTTTATTTGAAATCACATATCGTTGTCGGGGTTGTATATCCTGATTCGAGCGATACCGCCGCCGTAAAGGGTAATCTTTGCCGTAAGTTTTCCTGTGAATTGGTCGAGCTGAAAATCGGTGCTTCCAACACATTCTTCATCAGTCACGCTGTGCCCTTTCGAGTCGGTAACTGTAACGGCAAAGTCCTGACCGCCGTCATTATCGGTGCACGAGCCGATTGCCTCTATGACTAAAAGCCCGCTGTCGTTCGGGGTAAAGGTGACAGTTCTTTCGGTGGTCACACCTGCTTCAAAACCAACCTTTACTGGAAGCTGAGCGTTTTCCACATTGGAAAGGTGAACGTTCTCAGCCGGCTTTTCTAACTTAACCTTGCACTCAGCAACAGCAGTGATATTTTTCACTACGATTTCGTATTCACCTTCAACGAGGAACAGACGGCGCCAAGTCCACTCTGTGCCGTGAATAAATAGTTCAGATGTAATTTGATCGCCGCCCTTTTTCAAATAAAACTTACAGTCACATTCGCTCAGACAAGCCTCGCTGCAATAGATTTTGTATGTTCCTGTTTCAGCGATATTCACCTTAAATATTGCCTCTTTTTCATCATTCACCGCAGAAACTTTAGCATCACCGTCAACCTTTACTTCGAGTATGTCGTCGTTTTCAGGCGCAAACGCCCACATAACCGATATTTTCTCCATTTTTTCATAGCCCTTGCTGAACTTGAGCCGAGCAGTAAGTGGGCCCTTTTCTGCCTTTATTTTTTCTGTAAATCCGCCGTCGGCATATAAACCGTCTTTTATCACCTTGCCGTCAGCACCGATGAAAGAAAGAGTTGCTGTGGGGTATTCGGGATTGTCATTTTCGGATGCATCATAAGCTCTCAGCTTTATGTA
>CAYYGY010000160.1:1731-2484 GCA_964471735.1 uncultured Eubacteriales bacterium | reverse complement strand
GTCAGAGCAGACAGATATCTATGGAAGACTATTTAAGGATAGCCGACCTCAAATCCAAATCCGCGCAGAAGGAAGCGCTTGAAGCTGCAGGCACCAATAACTTCAACTGGACTATGAAGCGTCTTTTAGAAGAGCAGCTGAAGAATGAGGTTCTTCCAAAGATGGAAAAGGAACTCAAAGAGCTGGGCGCTGTAAAACTGAAAAACAGTTATGACAGCAATTATTCATATCTTAAGGGCATAAATTTTGCGGATTACACTCCCGGATGTATTGCTAAGGGAATAAAAAAGGAAAAAGAGCTTTTTTATTATGTGTATAGTAATTCGGTTAGCATATATAAAAAGGCCGAAAGGGTTGCGACGCAAAAGACTGTTAAGTCCGATGAGGAGATCGCGGCAGACAGAGCGCGCAGAAAGCTCAAGACCGTATCCGATGAAGCATATGCCCTGCGTAAGGATTTTATAGTATCTTTCAATTCTTCCGTAAAATTCGCCGACGTTATAAACGAGTGGGCTGTTAAGGCTATCGCGTACGACGCGGCAGATTACAATAACACCTTTAACCGTGAAGAGTGCAAGGAGATCATCGGCCAGGAGTCCGGCTATTATGTTGATGAAAAGCACATCACAAAGTTTATGAAAGAGCAACCGTCCCGCGCTGCGGCTGTCATAGTTTGGTGTGCCCTCGGCGACTGCAAGGCTCGTACATACTATGAACCGAACTATTACACGCATATGCCGACCCATACGAAGA
>CAYYGY010000160.1:0-1721 GCA_964471735.1 uncultured Eubacteriales bacterium | reverse complement strand
CAGAACGTATGCCTTCCTCTGTGATATCGGTTATGAAATGTCAGACGAGGAGATCGCGTTGCAGAACGGTACCCATCAGCTCTTTAACACGGCAGGCGATTCGAAATGACCTGCAAAGACTGTATAAACCACGGCGCCTGCTCTTTAAGCGGCGCCCCTAAATTTGCAGACAAACAAAATGTGGAGATCGTCTGCAGACTGTTTAAAAGCACGGCGGAGTGGGCACGGGTTATTCGCTGTGAGCGGTGCAAATTCAGCAGCGAAAACTCAGGGGACTCCGCAGAAGTGTGGTGCAGGAATCCAAATCCGCTGGTGCGGTACATAGATGTGCCGAAGGATTTCTTCTGTCCGTACGGCAGGAAGGTCTGGGATGATGAGGAAGATGAATAGGATGATGAGATACCTATTTTATTTATTACATAAAATCTCAATGCGTAATTGCAAGAACTGTGAGCATTGCCGCAGCCGTAACCTATGCGATATACATGGAGGCCTGTGGGCGGATTACGGTTACTGCAGTTTGTTTGAAAAACAAAAAAACTTTATATCAAAAGAAAGGACGCAAGTCAATGCCAAAGAAAAACGATAATTACATTGTCTTGAATGGACAGAAAGTCGAATTAAGCGAGGAGCTTATAGCCCAAATTAGGCAGAGCTTATCTGTGAAATCAATACAGCTTTGTAACGTCGAGACTGCCGGCACATTTAAGATAGGTAAATACATATTTAAGGTGCTCGAGCAGAAGGAAGGACAGACCGTGGCGATATTGAATGATTTGTCACGCGCAAGCGAAAAGTTCGGCGACAGCAATAATTACAACGGCTCCAATGTAGATAAGATCTGTTGTGAGTTTGGTGAAAAAATCGAGCAGTTGATAGGCGAGGAGAATTTGATTGATTTCACATTAGACCTAACCTCCGACGACGGCCTAAAAGACTACGGCACCGTAGAGCGAAAGATGGCTTTGTTGACCGCAGACCTTTATCGCAAGTACGTTCATACCATTGACGTCGGCCGTTTAGAGAAATATTGGTGGTTGGCAACTGCGGACAGCACGGCTACGCATGGTTGCACCGACTGGGTCAAGTGCGTTTCGCCGCGCGGCAATATCAACGGCAGCCGCTGCTACGGCAACATTAACGGCGTGCGCCCGTTTTGTATCTTCAATTCTAATATCTTTGTATCGAAATAAGGAGAAAACTTATGAAAAAGTCATTATCTGAAATCAAAGCATTAAACACCTGTGACAACTTGGCGGACTGCATCTGCACCATAGCGGGCATAGAATTTCTGAAATTCTCGGAAGAAGGCGACCGCGCAATACTCATAGCAAAAGATCCGTTGTTTAACTCGCGTTTCGGTGACAATAACAACTTCACCGCGAGCGATATTCTGTCTCGTCTTCAGGGTGAGGTCTTGCCTAAAATTATCGCCGAGGTCGGTGAGGAAAACGTCCTTGACTTCGAAACCGACCTTTTATCCCTTGACGGTTCGGACAAGCACGGAAAACTGATTTCAAAAATCAGCATACCTACGTTCGATTTTTATCGTGCAAATGTTAAGGCTTTTGATAAGTATAAACCGTGTGCCTGGTGGTGGCTTGCAACACCCGAGAGCACCACCGAGCATTCGAATGACAACTGGGCCCTTTGCGTTTCGCCGCGCGGCGATATCTACTACTACGACTTCTACAACGACGATATCGGCGTGCGCCCGGTTT
>CAYYGY010000159.1:0-2497 GCA_964471735.1 uncultured Eubacteriales bacterium | reverse complement strand
ACGAGGTAGTGCAAAACTACCGAAGGTGGTAAGATACCGACTGAGCCATACCAGCGAAGTATGAGCGGTGTGGCGCAACGAGGTAGTGCAAAACTACCGAAGGTGGTAAGATACCGACTGAGCCATACCAGCATGTCACTCACGTGACGACTTGTGTATTATATCAAATAAAACTGCTTTTGTCAAGAGCTTTTGAAAAAAATTTCTTCTCAATTTGAATAATTTAACATAATTTCACAAGCACCTTGATTTTATCCCCTATTTATGATATAATATCTATACAAGGAAACACATGGAAAGGCAAGGTGACATTTATGAATACAACTCCCGACTACACCGCCCTCTTTAAAATTGGCTACGGTCTTTACGTAGTGACCGTCAACGACGGCGTAAAGGACAACGGCTGCATACTCAACTCCATAATGCAGGTCACAAGCACACCAAACCGCGTTGCCGTGACGATAAACAAGGCAAACTACACCTACGAGGTAGTCAAAAACACGGGTAAGATGAATATAAACTGTCTCACAGTCGACACACCCTTTTCCGTTTTTGAAAAGTTCGGCTTCAAGAGCGGCAGAGATACCGATAAGCTTGGCGGCGAGTTCCTTCCCCGCTCAAAAAACGGGCTCAGCTATCTTACAAAGTACATAAACGCGTACATTTCTCTTGAGACCGAGAAATTTATCGACCTTGACACACACGTAATGTTTATCTGCAAAGTCGTTGACGCGCAGGTGATATCCAACGCCGAGACCATGACGTATAGTTACTATCACGCAAACGTCAAGCCAAAGCCCCAGAGACCTAAGGCAAAGGGATACGTGTGCAAGATATGCGGCTACGTTTACGAGGGAGACCCGCTCCCCGAGGATTTTATTTGTCCGCTTTGCAAGCATCCCGCATCGGATTTTGAGCCTATAGAATAACACAAAAAAGCACCTGTGCTACTATTGCACAGGTGCTTTTGCTTACAAAAGTTTATATTTAAATATATTTGGAGAAAGCGTTTTTCATCATCAACACTTTGTCAATGACCTCATTCATAAGTTCGGAATAGTTAGAGTGGTCATTAAAATTAAGTCCTTGTATGGAGTGTATAATGCGCGATGCCTTTCTTCCATCCAACCTCCGCCAATCCAAATCGAATCCCAATTCCGATTCAATATCATCTTTGTGTTGATACAAACTGTCAAACAGCTCTTTCTTTTTGTTTATATACAATTCGACAACAATGCAAGACTCTTTATTAACAAGATTGATGCCTATGTGAGCATCACTTGTTCCAATTGCCACGTCATACCAGTGATCTGTTGTAGCTTTTCTTATATTAAACGGCTTGTTTCTTTGACTAATAATCTCATTGAACATTGTCCAAAACTCCAACCGTTCTGACTGCGACTTGTTCATCGCATTATCGCCGTTATTTTCCTTTGAATTTTTTATAAATCCATTGGGCTTTTCTATGGTTTCAAATTTAGGCGCAGGCAACGAATCTCCAATTTTATACGCATGAAGTTCTATAAGAAAGAAATTCAATTCCTTGTTTGTGTTATTATTCAGCCACTCTATTGCACTTCTGTGTTCTTCTCTAGCTGATTTTACAATCCACACAATAACTTTTGCATCAAGTCCTGAAGCATATGTTATTATTTTGCCCAAATGATCATGATTTGAAGATTCCAACTGATTTTCAATTATTACCTTTGTACCCGTCGCTTCGTCAACTGCAACTAAATCACAACGGTATGAACCAACATAGCTTTCTTTGCTGATATTAACAAGTGTAAGTCCTAAAATTTCATTTAAATGGACAATATTCTCCTCTTTGGCAAGCCAGTTTGAAAAATCATATTGTTCATGTTTCCATAATTCTCTGACATCAATTTCTTTCAATACACCGAGTTTCATATAGTCTCCTTAATTAAATAATTCCCCACCAAAATTATACCATAGCAAAAAAATCCTGTCAATACCCTTGCTTTTAATTATCAAAACTAGTTGACAAACCCATTTTTATTTGTTATAATATATTGTAATTTTATCAAACGCTTTGAGCGGAAGTAGTAAATTGCATGTCCTTTGCAGAGAGTGGGCGGTCGGTGCGAGCCTACAAGGGTAGCGATTGAAGTCGTCCGTGAGCGGTGCGGGTGAAGGTGTGCTGTGTAGTCCGTAACGGTCGTTCCGTTATAACAGTTGAGAGATATTTGCCTCGATTTGTAGGGGCGACCATCGGTCGTCCGTAAATCCATGCAAATATAAATTAGGTGGTACCGCGTGTATTATTATGCGTCCTGATATGCTTTGTGCATATTGGGGCATTTTTGTTTTTTACAGAGTTAATTCAGGGGAAAACCCCACTTGTGTGTTCCTTCACCTCGCCGATGGCGAAGTGCCCCCCACTGTTGTCAAAGACAACAGTTACCCCCCCCTTCGACTTCGTCGAAATTCACCCCTTTGTGGCGCTTTGAACGATAAGGAATTTCGTCCTCTGCGG
>CAYYGY010000158.1:0-2516 GCA_964471735.1 uncultured Eubacteriales bacterium | reverse complement strand
CATCTTACCCTGACGGATAATGCCGTAATGGGTAGCGATCTTTTCAAGCTCGCCAAGGATATGGGAAGAAATGAGAACGGTGCAACCGTATTTCTGCGTAATATCCACAAGGATCTCACGCATAATTCTCATACCGTCTGTGTCCAAACCATTGATCGGTTCATCCAAAATGAGGAGGGCTGGATTTCCTAACAAAGCCATGGCAATACCGATTCTCTGTTTCATACCGAGAGAACAACTCTTAAATTTGATATTGGCGGAATCTTCCATACGGACGATCTCCAGCACACGTCTGATTTCATCGTCACGGTTTTCAAGTCCAAGGTTAATTGCCTGCATCATCAGATTTTGATACACGCTGGAACCTGGGAAGCAACCGGGATCTTCGATCAGCGCACCAACGCGTACTCTTACACCGGGATCGGTGTAGTCCTTACCGAAGAGCTTGATCGAACCTCCGTCGGCAACAAGGTGTCCGCAGATGAGCTTTTCGGTAGTAGATTTGCCGGAACCGTTTTCTCCGATAAAGCCGTAGATGGCTCCCACGGGAACGGTCATATTCAAATTATCGACAGCATACATACCACGAAAGCTTTTTGATAGATTTCTGATTTCGATAGCGTTCATTGCTATATCTCCTTTGCTTTGTTTTTTCGTATTGATAAAATGGCGAAAAGCGAGACAACAATTCTTTGCCTCACTTGCCATCTCAATTTATTAACCTTTCATAATCTTGTCGCTGAGTTTCATGATCTGATCTGCGTATTTTTTCTTGCGAGAGTTCAAAATTCCGTTATACATGGGGTAGTTAATAAGAGCCATTGCCATACCAACAACGCCAATCACGATGCCTGGAATCATTGTATTTGTCATACCGATCATCGAACCGATATCGGTCATAACAAGGCTCATTCCGCATCCCATGATGATTGCACTGATACTGCCGAATATGTAGGCAAACACATTTGCCGGTCGCTTTACTTTTGCATCCAGCTCTCTCAAAGCGTCAAGTTGAGTGTGTTCTTTCTCGGTGTACTGAGTGCGGATTTTTTGCACAAGATATTCCTGATCGTTTCTGTCCATTATTTATTACCTCTTTCTGTGTTTTCTTTTTTATGTCTGCATTATAACGCCCTTTTGTTTACGCAACACTTGATTTTTGTTTGAGAATTATTAATTGCGATCTTTTTTTCTTCTGATTTTGCTCATAACCTTATCCCGCATATTCTTCAAAACTGCGAGCGTTTTTTGATCGTTCGGGAAAAGAAACCGTAACAGTGCAACAGCAATAGCAACGGTGACGAGTTTTTCCGGCGAGATTGGTAACCATAGAAACGCTAAATATCCGCTTGCAACGGCAATCATCCAGTTGCTTTGAAAGAGAGTTCCAAGTCCCAACAAAAGATACGACCACCCGTTTGTGATCAACCACGCCAGACCCAAACATAACAGCAAATGCGGATTGGCTATAAATTGAAATACTTTCTTTATTTTCTCCTTCATCTTCTACAATTTCCTTTGCCGTTGCAAATATAGTTTCTTATTTTACGATTGAAGAATACCTCTCCACTATTTTTCTTATGTTTAATAAATGTTTGCGAAAAATTAATTACAAAAGCGACGGCACTATAAGCACCGTCGCCCAAGAAAAATACAGATTCTTATTACAGAGTGTCAAACTTCTCGCCAGTGAGCTCATCGTCGCAGTAGAGTTCACGAGGAAGCATATTGGGATACTGATGCCATTGACGAACCGACATTGTGCCACGACCGCCGGTCAATGTTCTTACTGTACCGTCATTGCAGGTGAACTTTCCTTCGACCTTATCAAAGATAAGGGTAGCAACAGGGTTATCCGGCACCTTGTAGGTGACACCCCATACGCGAGCATTGGCAACGTGCGCTCTTGCCTCGTAAACGCCATCATCGGTCTTGATGCGAATGTTGTAATAGGTCGGAATGAAGCCATCAAGCTCACGCATAAACGCCCAATCCTCGTGGGTGATTTCCATTTCGGTTGTGTCGTTATCACCGCCCTTGAGGTTACCGTTTGAGGTGTAGTGCTTTTCGTTTTCAAGATCATAGATCGAGTAATCCTTCATACCGAGGCGCATATCGTACATAGACGAATGCATCTGATCGAATGTAATGTAGCCCCAGTCTTCCCAACCGCCCAGTTCAGCAGCAGAGGAATCGACGGCCACATAGCGTTCACGCTGACCGGTACCCTTGACCTTAATTGTCTTGCCGTTCAACACGATTTCACCGTCTACATCACCGGACCAGTTGTAACCGTAGGTAACGGAGTGCTGGGTCAGATAGGAAGGCTTCTCACGGCCGTACCACAGCGGATAACCGTGCGCTCTGTGATAAAGATCCGCCTTGTATTCACCGTCACAGGTGTCCAGCATCAGATGCCAGGTACCGTTGTCAAAACACTCCACCGTGTACTGCGGACCGCAGGTAACGACAACGCTGTTTTCCTTTTTCTCAACCTGCAATGTACCTTGCGGATT